>JAFGTZ010000069.1 GCA_016938795.1 Chromatiaceae bacterium
AGCTGCGTTCGTTTCGATGGTGCATGAGTGGTCGTCGGGCAAAAGTGCTTGACCGATCCAGAAGGCTCGATTAAGTTCTGAGCATCAATCACGCCTTACGCTGATTGACAACTCAAAGGCAACCGTTAAAACCGCCCTTCAATGGCGGATGCTTCTTCAGCCGCTTGCCGAGCTTGGCCTCTGCCTCTAGACATCAAGGAAGGATCACTGTATAGACAAGGCTCATCGGATCGGAGCCACGGCATCCAGCCGACCCGCCTATCCCCTTCCCCAGCGTCCGAGTGCGGCCATTCGTTGTTTCGCCTCACGGCTGCGCGCGAGCGCGGCGCAACATGGAATAAACCTTCAACACGGAGTAAAGACCACATGGACATCAAGGCCTTGTTCGATGTTACCGTCCTCATGGAAGCGCTCATGGAGCCAGCCGATCCGCTGAACGACTCCGCGCGCCTGCTGTCGCTCGCGGCTGAGCGGCGTATCAGCGGCTTTCTCTGCGCGGGCTCCATCGAGACCCTCGGCGACCTGCTGACCCGCACGCTCGGTCAGGCTCAGGCGCGCGATCAGCTCAGCCGGCTGCGTACCACGCTCGACATTGCCCCCGTTGATGGGCGTGTGCTCGACGCGGCCATGGCGCTTGGCTGGCCAAATCTGGACGACGCGCTCGCCCATGCCTGCGCCGAGCTCAATGCCATCCCGCATCTTGTGACACTGAATGCAGCCGATTTCACCGGGGCCAGTCTGCCGGTGCATCTTCCCTCGGAGTTTCTGCAGCGCATTGTTCGCTAAGTTGCGGTCATGGGGTGCGCGCTCCTCGCTCGCACCCCATGGGCAGCTAACGCTTGCGCACATCCAGATATTCGCGCTCGATGGCGGTCTCCAGCGCCTGCATGGCCTTGACCAGCTCTTCATAGCGCCCGCGCAGCCGTGCCAGCTCGGCGATGGCCTCATTGGTCGGCTCCCTGGGTGGGCTTTCCGCCGCCAGCTCGAAGAAGGCGCGCAGATAGTCGGCCCGCGCCCGGGCAACCATCTCGATGACCGGATGCAGATCGCTGAGCTTGAGTTCGGTGATGACGGGATTGATGGCGCGACGATTGATGTCGCGGATGGAGGTGTCGATTTCGAGCAGCAGGCGCTTGTTGTCGGTGGACATGGGGACTCGTGCTCCAGTTTGAGTCATGGGAAGGGCGCTGCGCGGTTTACACTCGATGCGGGCACAAGCGCCCGAGTTGCGCCCGCTTCCTCTATCATAAGTGATCGACCCCAGAATCATCCGCCGGAAACCACGCACGCGCCCATGTCCAGCCCCGACCGTCTCATCAACCCCCAGGAGGCGCGCGACGACGCCACGCTCGATCGCGCCATCCGTCCGCGCCAGCTCGCCGATTACGTGGGTCAGCCTACGGTGCGCGATCAGATGGAGATTTTTATCGGCGCCGCGCGCGGACGCGCCGAGGCGCTCGATCATGTGCTCATCTTCGGCCCGCCAGGGCTTGGCAAGACCACGCTCGCGCACATCATCGCCCACGAGATGCAGGTGAATCTGCGCCAGACCTCGGGGCCGGTGCTCGAAAAACCGGGCGATCTTGCGGCGCTCCTGACCAATCTCGACGCGGGCGATGTGCTCTTCGTCGATGAGATTCACCGCCTCAGCCCGGTGGTCGAGGAGGTGCTCTATCCGGCCATGGAGGATTATCAGCTCGACATCATGATCGGCGAAGGCCCCGCCGCGCGCTCGATCAAGCTCGACCTGCCGCCCTTTACCCTGGTTGGCGCCACCACCCGGGCGGGGCTGCTCACCTCGCCGCTGCGCGACCGCTTTGGGATTGTGCAGCGGCTCGAATACTACTCAGCCGCCGATCTCACGAGCATTGTGGCGCGCTCGGCGCGGCTGCTTGGCATCGACACCGATCCCGAGGGCGCCGCCGAGATTGCGCGCCGCTCGCGCGGTACTCCGCGCATTGCCAACCGGTTGCTGCGCCGGGTGCGCGATTTCGCCCAGGTGCGCGCCGATGGGCGCATCAGCGCAAGCGTGGCCGATCAGGCCTTGTCCATGCTCAAGGTCGATGTGTGCGGCTTCGACCACATGGACCGCCGCCTGCTCGCAGCGGTGATCGAGAAGTTCGACGGCGGCCCGGTCGGGGTCGAAAGCCTTGCCGCCGCCATCGGCGAGGAGCGCGGCACCATCGAGGATGTGCTCGAACCCTATCTCATCCAGCAGGGCTATCTGATGCGCACCCCGCGCGGGCGTGTTGCCACCCAGGCCGCCTATGCCCACTTCGGGCTCGGCGCGCCAAACAGGGACGCGGATCTGCTCGGGCAGCCCTGAAAGGGCGAGTGCCCGTCGCGAGGACGCGACTCGGTTTGCTATAGCCCTTTTGACAGGATTCCCAGACATCCATTGATGTCGACTTGATGCGCATGGACGAAGCCATTGGGGCTAGGGTCGAGTTTCACCCCTCACCCCAACCCCGCTGGAGCGAGACAACAGGCAGGCGGAACGGTGCGCCATGCACACCCTAGGGACTGCAAGCGCATCGCCGTCGGCTCGCCTGTGGAAGCGGCTTTTAGCCGCGAGAACCCTGCGCTGAAGTTGAGAACCTGGCCTCAACGCCTGCCGGTTGGCGCGGTGCTACGCTTGTCTGCGAACGCCTCGCTGTCGGCTCGCGGCTGGAAGCCGCTTCCACGGGTCTTGCGCCTGGCGTTTGACGGGAGAGACG
>JAFGTZ010000456.1 GCA_016938795.1 Chromatiaceae bacterium
AGCATCCAGACCCTGACCCGTATCGAGATCAGCAAGGAATACCTTAATTTCAGCGCCGGGCATTTCACCATCTTCTCGGCGAGCGAGCGCGAGAATCTGCACGGGCACAATTTCCGGGTGCGCTGCGCGGTGACCGCCGGGGTGGGCGAGGGCGGCATGAGCTTCGACTATGTGGTCTTGAAGCGCGTGCTGCGCGAGCTGTGCGACGTGCTCGACGAGCGGGTGTTGCTGCCGTGCGACTCGCCGCATCTGGCCATCGAGCAGGCGGACGGTCTGGTGTTCGCGCACTTCGGCGCCGAGCGCATCCCCTTTCTGGCGCGCGATGTCTTGCTGCTGCCGGTGCGCAATGTCACCATCGAAGAACTGGCCCCGCTGCTTCTGGAGCGCCTGCGCGCGCGCCCCGAACTCCAGACCATGGATATTCGCGCCATCGAGCTTGGCGTGTCCTCGGGTGACGGACAGTGGGCCTACAGCCAATGGGAGAATGTCGCGTGAAACATCTCGTCATCACCGGAGCCAGCTCCGGCATCGGTCTGGCCATTGCGAGCCGTTTTCTGCGCGATGGCTGGGCCGTGACCAATCTGTCGCGTCGGCCCTGCCCGCGCCCCGAGGTGGACTCGCTGCACTGCGATCTGACCGATCCGGCAGCGCTCGCCCCGCAGCGTCTGGCGCTGGAATCGCGCCTGGCCAAGGCCACGCGCATCTGCCTGGTGCATAACGCGGCCATCCTGCACCCCGACCGCATCGACGCCCTGCCCGATGAACAGTTGCGCCGCGTGCTGGAGCTCAGTCTGCTGACCCCCAACACCCTCAACCAGTGGGTGCTGCCGCTCATGGGGCCGGGCTCAAGCCTCATCTACATCGGCTCGACCCTCTCGGAAAAGGCCGTGCCCGGCGCGGCGAGCTATGTCATCGCCAAGCACGCGCTGGTCGGCATGATGCGCGCGAGCGTGCAGGATCTGGCCGGGCGCGGGGTGCATAGCTGCATGCTCTGCCCCGGTTTTACCGATACCGAACAGGTGCGCCAGCTCATCGGCGAGGATGCCGACACCCTGGCCGCCATTACCGCACTCAATGCCTTCAACCGTCTCATCGAACCGGCGGAGATTGCCGAGGCGGTGGCCTTCGCGGCCGAGTCGCCCATTCTCAACGGCGCCGTCATCCACGCCAATCTGGGCCAGCGCGAGCGATGAGCACCGCGCCCCGGGTGGTCTGCGTGACCGGCGCAAGCTCCGGCATCGGCGCCGGGCTGGTGGCGGCCTTTCTCGACGCGGGCGACGTGGTCCATGCCTGCGGGCGCCATGGCGCGCGTCTGGCGGCCCTCGGCGAGCGCTGGGC
>JAFGTZ010000457.1 GCA_016938795.1 Chromatiaceae bacterium
CAGCGGCAGGGATGCCGCTGTCAAGCCTCCAGGGAGGGATTCACGGCGCCCCCCGGGGCCATCACCCAGCCGGGAGCGCATGAGGGAAACCAAAAAACTGATGTGCGATGAGCATAGCGCGGGCGTTCTGTGCGGTCACAAGCTTGCCATGAGGCCACGCAACCCTCTAGGATCAGGACAAACAGCAGCGACGGGCGAAGCGGGCTTGACCTGATCGTCACGCCGCCTTGATCGACGCCCAGCCATCGGCATGGTACAAAGAGCCCGTACCTGACCATAGGGTTGCGCCATCGCGGCGCTGTTGCGAGAGGTCGTCAGCGTGACGGATGCATCGGACACTATCGACTTGACCGGCACCAGGGTTCTGGTGATCGACGACAGCAAAACCATCCGCCGCACGGCGGAAAGTCTGCTGAAAAAGGCCGGCTGCGAGGTCTGTGTCGCCGAGGACGGCTTCGAGGCGCTTGGCAAGATGCTGAGCTTCAAGCCCGATCTGGTCTTTGTCGATATCATGATGCCGCGTCTCGACGGCTATCACACCTGCGCCCTCATCAAGGGCAACGCTGCCCTCAAGCATACCCCGGTCATCATGCTCTCCAGCAAGGATGGCCTCTTTGATCGCGCCAAGGGTCGCTTGGTCGGGGCGCAACTCTATCTCTCCAAGCCCTTTACCGCCGAGGAACTCCTGGCGGCGGTACGGGCAAATCTGCCCAGGCGCGCGGGCGATGGCGAGAATCCCACCCGGAACTCAACGGCCTCGTGAGCGGATATGAGACGCCTCTTTCGTAAAGCGGACGATACCCAGGGCGAGGTCGCGACCCCCGAGGCCGACGCCGCCCTCGTGTTGGTGGTCGATGACTCCCCCACCGAAACCCATATCTTCGTCAAGACCCTCACCCAGGCCGGCTACCGGGTCGAGACGGCGACCAATGGCGAGGAGGGCATTGCGCTTGCGCGCAGCCTCAGGCCCAGCCTCATCCTCATGGATGTCATCATGCCGGTGATCAACGGCTTTCAGGCCACACGCATGCTGCGCCGCGATGCCGAGACCGCCGCCATCCCCATCATCATGGTCACCACCAAGGACCAGCAGACTGATCGCACCTGGGGACTACGCCAGGGCGCCACCGATTACCTCATCAAGCCGGTTGATCGCGACACCCTGCTCGAACGGGTGCGCGCCCTGCTCGGAGGCTAAGCCATGCGCGAGACCCCAGGATCCGGCGCCGAGTTCCACGCACTGATCGCCCAGCTCGACGCCAGCTGCCGCGCTCAACGCAGGGTGCTGCCACACGATGCCCCGCCGCCCGACAGCTGGGCGGCGGTGCTCTATCGAGTGCGCGATCAGCGCTTTCTCTCACCGTTGGAGGAAATTGCCGAGGTGCTGGAGGTTCCGGGCGACATCACCCGCATTCCCGGCACACGTCCCTGGTTTGTGGGCGTGGCCAATAATCGCGGCACCCTACTGCCCATCTACGACCTTGGCGCACTCATCCAGGGCGGTCTGGCCTCGAGGCGCGCGCACCCGAGCGGCCAGCCTCGTGCGCGTGACCGGGTGCTGGTGGTGCGCCAATCCGAACTGCCCTGTGGCCTCATTGTGTCCGAAACCATCGGGATGCGTCATGTGCCTCATGCCGAGCGCGTTCCAGGCGTGCCCTCTGGACTGGGGCCAAGCGCACCCTATGTCGAGTCGAGCTTCCGGGTCGAGGGCGACGCGCTGCCACTGCTGCATCTCGACCGACTCATTGCCGACCCCCTGTTCAATGCCGCACTCAACTGAATACCCTAGCCACCAGCACGGCGCCAGGATTGACGAGGGACTTCGATGCATCCAGCCGCCCATCATCAGGCCCAGCATGACGTCGCCTCACCCGAGCACCGCCTGACACCCACGACACAGAAGGCCAGATCATCCCATGAGCACCGCCAACCCTAGGATGCGCTCGGGCGCCCAACGCTGGGACCAGGGACGCCAGATCATCATTGCGCTCGCCGCACTCGGGCTTCTCTTCGCCATTCTGGCCCTGCTCGGCTACATCCAGCTCGGACGTGTCGATGCCAGCAACAACCGCCAGGGTCAGGTGGTCTCCACGCTTCAGCCCCAGCTCGATACCTTCATGGCGAGCCTCGGCGCGGCCCGCGAGGGCAAACCGGAGGCGCTCGACTCCATGGCCTCCGCACGCGAGGGACTGCGCCGCGCCATGGAACCGCTGCTTGCCTCAGCCTCGGGCGAGTCGAGCCTTGATGAACCTCGGCGTCTGCTGCAAGACACCTGGACGCGCTTCGAGCGTTCGACCCAGGCCATCCTTGACGCACGCTCACAGATCGGCGCCACACGCGAGACCGCGCTCGCCACCCTGGCCTTGCTCACCCGCCTCGAAAACGCCCTGGAAGAGGCCAGCGGCGAGTTGCAACGTCACCAGACATCCCCCGCTATGGCCCTGCGCGCCGGACGCCTCTTCGTTCCGCTTGACCGCATGGCAAGCCTGCTGGAGGCCTATCTGCAAGAGGGGCTCGCTGCGGGCGCGAACCTGAAACAGCTCGCCGAACAGGGCGACAGCCTGGCCAAGGGCCTGAACGCCTTGCTCGCACCCGATGGCGTGGCCAATAGCCATCCGGCGCGCGCCGCGCTCGACGAGGCGGGGCGTATTCTCGCCGCACTACGCGAACAGCTCGCCGCGCTGCAGGCCTTGCTGAACGGCATGGAACCGGCACTGGAGGCCGTTGGACAGCTCGCGCGCTCAGATCGCGCCCTCAGCCAGGCACTCAACCGACTCGCCGCCGCCTATCGCGACACCAGACCACAAGTGCATCTCGGGCCGCTCGCCCTGGGCGCCAATGGCGTGCTGCTGCTCGCCGCCGCCGCCTTGCTCAGCCTGCTTGCGCTGGCGCTCTTGCTCCTGCGCGATGCGCGCCGTCGCGAGGACATCACCAAGACCCAAAGCGAGCGCGACGAGCAGGCCATCCTGCGTCTGCTCGATGAGATGGGCAATCTCGCTGATGGCGATCTCACCGTGCAGGCCACGGTCACCGAGGACAAGACCGGCGCCATCGCCGATGCCATCAATTACGCCGTCGAGGCGCTGCGCGCCCTGGTCACCACCATCAACGACACGGCCAGCCGCGTCAGTCATTCGGCCCAGGACAGCCGCTCCATCTCGGCGCGGCTGGCCGAATCGAGCGCCAGCCAGTCGGAGCGTATCGCCCAGGCCTCGGCGGCGGTGCAATCGCTCACTGTGCAGATCGACGAGGTGGCGCGCCATGCTGGCGAATCAGCAGAGGTGGCCTCGCGTTCGGTCGAGGTGGCCGGGCGCGGCGCCCAGACGGTGCGCGACACCATTCTCGGCATGGATGCCATTCGTGACCAGATCCAGGAAACCTCCAAACGCATCAAGCGTCTCGGCGAATCCTCGCAGGAAATCGGCGAAATCGTCGAACTCATCGACGACATCGCCGACCAGACCAACATCCTGGCGCTCAACGCCGCCATGCAGGCGGCCATGGCGGGCGAGGCCGGACGCGGCTTTGCGGTAGTCGCCGACGAGGTGCAGCGTCTCGCCGAACGCTCGCGCAACGCCACCAAGCAGATCGAGGTGCTGGTGCGCACCATTCAGGCCGACACCAACGAGGCGGTGAGTTCCATGGAACTCAGCACCAGCGGGGTGGTGGAGGGCGCCAATCTGGCCGAAAACGCCGGCGACGCCTTGCGCGAGATCGAGAACGTCTCGGCCTACATCGCCGATCTGACCAAGCGCATCGCCGACTCGGCGCAGCGCCAGTCGCGCCAGTCAGCCGAGATTAACGATACGGTTCAGGCCATTCGCGCCCTGACCGAGGAAAACAACGACGGCACGCGACGCGTTGCCGAATCGGTCGAGCAGCTCGCCAACCTGGCCATCGAACTTCAGCATTCGGTGGCCGGTTTCCGGCTGCCCTGAGCCCCTGCCGCGCGCGCGGCACGCGACATTCCTGACCAGGAGCGGGCGATCCCATGGCAGAGAAAAAGGTCATCGGCGGTTTGAGTTGGGTCAAGGGCGAAATCGGCGCCACCCTGCGCCCGGTACGCGATCTTGCCATCCTCTACGGGGCCGCCAACGGACCCTCGGACGCCACCGAGGCGCTGGCCGCGCTCGAACAGGTCCGGGGCGTGCTGCTCGCGCTCGATCTCGCGGTTGCGGCGCACCTAGTCGATGAGATCCAGCAGCTCACCAGGCACCTCGCCAAGGGCCAATCGCACCAGGCGAGCGAGGCCTCCGCCAGTCTGACACAGGGGCTGTTGCAGCTCTCCGAACACCTCGATCAGCTCGATCAGGGTCGCGACCTTTCCCCGCTCGCACTCTGGCCCATCATCAACGATCTGCGCACCGCGCGGGGCGACGTTCCGCTCACCCAGACCGAACTGCTCGCCATCGCCGCCTTTCCCAACACCGTCGAGCTGCAACGTCATCCCGAACAGCTGGGATCCTTTCTCCAGGCACTTCATCATGGCCGTGCCCAATACCATCGCCTGCTGCTCGACTGGTATCGGCGCGCACCCGAGGGGCAGGCCTCCGAGCATCTGGCCGAACTCTTCGGGCATCTCGCCACACTCTTTCGCGAGAATGTGATCGGTGATGTCTTCGCACTCGCCCGCCACTTTGCCAGCGCCCTTCAGCAACAGCGCCTGCCCGTCACGCCGGGCGCGCGCAGCCTCATGGGGCGCCTCGACTGGATCCTCAAACCCCTGGCGCAGCAACCGCCCCAGTGGCCTCAAGGAAATGTCTTCGCCCTGATCGATCTGTTGCTGCACGCGCTCACGCCGCTCGATCCGGCGCCCGAATCACTGCGCGCCCTGCGTGCGCGCTATGTAGCGCCCACCTCCGCCAGCGGTCCCAGCGCGCTGCTCGTCGAGCGTGCCCGCGATCTGCTTGGGGATTTCTCCGAGCTGGAAAACACCCTGGATGCCTTTGCCCGTGGTGCGCGCGAGGACCGCACGCCGCTGGAAGACATGGAGTCGCGCCTGCGCCATGCTATGGATCAGCTCAATCTGAACGACGGCGCCGATCTGGTCGCCCGTCTGCGTCGTCTCATCGGCGAACTCGGCACCCTGGGTCTGGTGGACGGGGATGATCTGCGCATCGAATCAGCCGCCACCGAACTGCTCGCCATCAAGGCCCATCTGCAAGCCCTGGTTGAACACCGCGCACCCGCCGACGGAGAGGGTGCATTGCCGGGGATTGATCTTGGCGAACTCACCGCCGCCACGCTGCGCGAGGCCGGCTATGAATTGGTATCCGTGCGCGAGGCGATTGGGCGTTATCACGCTGATCGCGCCAGTCCCGAGGCGCTCGAATCCGTGCCCAGCGCCCTGCTCAATGTCGCGGGCGCCTTGTTGATGCTCAACGATGAGGGTGGCGCCGACCTCGCGACCCTGGCCTCGACACTGGTGCGCGAGCGCTATCTTGAACAGCGTCTGGTTCCAGGCGAGGACGAGTTCGACCAGCTTGCCAATGCAGTCGCCGCGCTGGAGCTGCATATCTCGCAGCGCCAGGAGGGCTTGAGTTTTGGGCTGGATCTACTCGGTCAGGCCCGCGCGGCACTGGAACAACTCGGAATGGGGGCGAGGCCACCCGAGCAGGAGCCTTCCCCGCTGCCCCCCTCCCAAATGACCCCAGGCTCGGAGCTGCACCTGGAGCTCATCGAACCCGCGCCCGTGGCGCCAAAGGCCAGCGAGGACGAATCGGACTGGGAGTTTTCCGAGCTGGAGATCCCTGCGGATGCGGCGAGCGAGTCCAGCATGCACGACCGCAGGGAGCACGCAACGCCCTCCCTGGAGCTGCCGCCGCTGGAACTCTCCGAGCTCGACACAGGCCGCACCGCCGAGACCTCAGCCACTCCATCGCCCGAGGCGCCAGCCGAACCCACGGCAACCGCCGAGCCCGACGCACTGGAGCTGCCGCCGCTGGAACTCTCCGAGCTCGACACGGGCCGCACCGCCGAGACCTC
>JAFGTZ010000458.1 GCA_016938795.1 Chromatiaceae bacterium
GACCGAGCGTCAGGTCGAGGACCATCTCGATGCCCATCTGGCCGAGATTCCGCTTCAGGACGCACGCTCACGCGTCATTCTGGAGCAGATGAAGGCCGATGAGATCCATCACGCCCAGGTGGCCCGCGCCGCCGGCGGCGTCGAGCTTCCGGCCCCCGCGCGCGCGGTCATGAAGCTCGCCTCGCGGGTCATGACCCGCAGCGTCTACTGGGTCTGAGAGGGATCGGCGTCTGGCGCGGCGGCCTCGTCCGGGCGCGGCGCCTCCGCAGCCGAGGTCTGGGCGGGTGATTTGCGCGGGCGACGCAGCGTCGGGGCCGTGCTATCGGGCGCTGGGCCATCGTCCCGCGTCGGCGCCGGTGTCGGCGCCGGATTTCGCGCTCGGCGCGGCTTCGGTGGCGCGCCATCGGAGATGGCCAGCAGCAGCCCGAGCGCGATAAAGCCCGTCACCAGACTGCTGCCGCCCTGGCTGATAAAGGGCAGGGTGATGCCGGTGAGCGGAATGAGCTTGGTCACGCCGCCCAGATTGAGCAGGATCTGGCAGGCCAGCACTGTGGTGAGGCCCAGCGCGACCAGGCGGGCAAAGAGCGCCCGGGTGCGCTCGGCGATGGCCAGCCCGCGCGCGATGAGCAGCAGATAGAAGAGGCAGAGGAGCAGGGCCCCGATGAATCCCAGCTCCTCGCCGATGACCGCATAGATGAAATCCGACTGGGCGATGGGGGTGTAGTGCGGCTGACCCTGACCGAACCCCTGACCCCAGAGCCCGCCTGCATACATGCCCGAGAGCCCCTGCAGAATCTGCCAGCTCGCCCCGGTCGGATCCTCGAAGGGCGAGAGCCAGGCGGCGATGCGCCGCTGTCCGTGGGCAAAGAGCGCCAGCAGCGGGACGGCCAGGAGCGCCGCGCCCGCGAGCCCCAGCCAGGCATAGCCCGAGCGTCCGGTTCCGGCGACGAGCATCACCAGCAGGGTCACGCCGAGGATGACCAGCATGCCAAGATCGCGCTGCACCAGCAGCAGTCCCCCGAGCAGCGCCACCACCAGCCCCAGCCCGCGCAGCGCCCGCCAGGGCGGCAGTGGCAGGCGCCCCGGGCTCCACTTGGCCAAGGGGCGCGCGCGCCGCTCGATGAAGGCGGCGAGAAAGAGCACCAGGCTGATCTTCAGCACCTCGGTGGGCGTGATGAGCCCGACCCCATAGACCGCGCCGCGAAAGCGTTGCCCCAGCAGCAGCAGCGCGCCCACCAGGGCGATCGAGAGGGCCGCCCAGATCCACTCC
>JAFGTZ010000459.1 GCA_016938795.1 Chromatiaceae bacterium
CGCTGCACGAGCGCATCAAGGGGCACGAGACCCTGGCGCTGCGCCGTGCGCTGGAGCGCTCGCAGTGGTGGACGCCCGAGGCGCTGGCGGCCTTGCAGGGCGAGCGGCTGCAAGCCCTGATATACGATCTGGCGCGGCGTCACGCCTTTTATCGCGACTGGTTTCGCGCGCAGCATCTGAACCCGGAGGATGTCTCCAGTCTGGAGGCGCTGCGCGCCCTGCCGGTCATCGACAAGGCGCTGATCCGGGCCCAGGGCGGGCGCTGGCTGGCCGAGGGCGCGCGCGGCCTCGTGGCGCAGCGCACCAGCGGCTCCACGGGCGAGCCGCTGGCCTTTTGGCTGAGCCGCCGGCGCATCAGCATGGACAGTGCCGCGCGCTGGCGCGCCCTGCGCTGGTGGGGTCTCGACATCGGCGATCGCGAGCTGGTGCTCTGGGGGTCGGCCATCGAGCAGGGGCGACAGGATCGGCTGCGCGCCTGGCGTGATCGGCTGCTTGGCTCGCGGCTGGTCTCGACCCAGGATCTCACGCCCTCGCGGCTCGATGCCCTGCTGGCCGAGCTGCGGCGCTGGCGCCCGCGCATGCTCTTTGGCTATCCCTCCGCGCTCGCGCGCCTCGCCTGGCACGCCCGCGAGCGCAGGCAGGCGCTCGATGGGCTCGGCATTCGGGCGGCCTTCACCACCGCCGAGGTGCTGCGTCCCGAGTGGCGCGCCCTCATCGCCACGACCTTCGGCTGCGGGGTGGGCGATGAATATGGCGCGCGCGATGCGGGGCTCATCGCGCGCGAATGCCCCCAGGGCGGGCTGCATCTGACCAGCGAGGCGCTGATGGTGGAGATTCTCGACCCGCGCGGCGCACCGCTCCCGCCGGGCGAGACGGGCGACATTGCCGTGACCCATCTGCTGAGCGCCGAGTTTCCCATCCTGCGCTATCGCACCGGCGATCGCGGCTGGATTCATCCCGCGCCCTGCGCTTGCGGGCGCGGCCTGCCCCGGCTGGGCGGTGTCGAGGGGCGCGCCAACGATGGCCTCATCGCGCGCGATGGGCGCTGGGTGCATGCGAGCGCCTGCAATCAACTCTTGCGCGATCTGGACGGACTGCGCGCCTATCGCATCGACCAGGACACCGCCGAGAGCCTCCGGCTGCGTCTGGTGCTGGAGTCGCCCCTGTCCGAGACCCGCCGCGCGCGCTTGCGTCAGGCGCTCTGCGAGCGGCTGGGCGCGCTCGACATCGGCATCGAACAGGTCGCGTTCATTCCTCCCGAGCCCAGCGGCAAGTTTCGCCATGTAGTCTGCCATCTGCCCATGTCCTGGGCGGAGGAGGGCGGCGCATGAGCGTTGGGCGCGGCGGCTGGGCGTCGCGACTTGCCACCTTCGGTCAGCCAGGGCGGCTCTCCATCCTGCTCTATCATCGGGTGCTGCCCGCGCCCGATGCGCTGCGCCCGGGCGAACCCGATGCCGCGACCTTTGCC
>JAFGTZ010000460.1 GCA_016938795.1 Chromatiaceae bacterium
CTGCCGGCGGCCATCGGGGTGCAGCTCGCGCATCCCGAGGCCCAGGTGGCCTGCGTCTCGGGCGAGGCGAGCATCCTCATGTGTATCCAGGAGCTGGCCACCTGCGCCCAGTATGGGCTGCCCATCAAGGTGGTGCTGCTCAACAACGGCTACATGGGCATGGTGCGCCAGTGGCAGGAATTCTTCTACGAAAGTCGCTACGCCCATTCCTATGTGGATGCGCTGCCCGATTTCGTGAAGCTCGCCGAGAGCTTCGGTCATGTGGGGATGCGGGTTGAGCGTCCCGAGGAGCTGGAGGGGGCCATGCGCGAAGCCTTTGCCATGCGTGATCGCTTCGTCTTCCTCGATGTCATCATCGACCCCACCGAAAACGTCTACCCCATGGTTGCCGCCGGCAAGGGACAGCATGAGATGCAGCTCTCGCCGAGCATCAGCGAGCGCGAACTGGCCTGAGCCTGCCGACAAGAGACGGGAACGAAATCACATGAGACATATCATCGCCGTGCTGCTGGAAAACGAGGCAGGGGCGCTCTCACGGGTGGCCGGACTCTTTTCGGCCCGTGGCTACAACATCGAATCGCTTACCGTAGCGCCCACCGACGACCCCACGCTCTCGCGCATGACGCTGGTGACCACCGGCAACGACGACGTGGTCGAGCAGATCAAGAAGCAGCTCAACAAGCTCATCGACACGGTCAAGCTTCAGGATCTCTCCGAAGGGGCGCACATCGAGCGCGAGATGATGCTGATCAAGGTGCGCGCCGAGCGTCCCGACCGTGAGGAACTCAAGCGCCTGGTTGATATCTTCCGCGCCAAGATCATCGACGTGACCGAGGTGAGCTATGTCATCGAGCTAACCGGCGCCTCGAAAAAGCTCGACGCCTTCATCGACGCCCTGCCCGAGGGGCTCCTCATCGAGGTCGTGCGCTCGGGGCCAACCGGCATCGCGCGCGGCCCCAAGGGTCTGACCCTGTAGGTTAGGTTGTACGGCCAATCCGTTTCACGCCAGGCCATCCAGTGCGTGCCGTGGCCGTTCAACCCATCCGAGGCAGTGAGCCAAACCCCTTTTCGAACCCGACCCATCCAAGACTAGGATTCATCGCATGAGCATCAACGTGTATTACGACAAGGACGCCGACCTCTCCCTCATCCAGGGCAAGCAGGTCGCCATCATTGGCTATGGCTCGCAGGGCCATGCCCACGCCAACAACCTCAAGGATTCCGGCGTGTCCGTCACTGTCGGTCTGCGCCCGGGTTCGGCCTCGGCGGTCAAGGCCAGCAATGCGGGCCTCGCTGTCAAGTCCATCGAGGAGGCCGTGGCCGGCGCCGACGTGGTCATGATCCTTGCCCCCGACGAGCATCAAGCCGCGCTCTATCGCGAGCAGGTCGAGCCGAACATC
>JAFGTZ010000461.1 GCA_016938795.1 Chromatiaceae bacterium
AATCAGATGACCATGGTCAATCTGCCGGCGCCAGCCCCCTCGGGTGCGGTGAATTTCCTGCTCGGCAAGGTCGGCTCCTATCTGCTCCAGCTCGAACTCTCGGCCATGCAGACCGAGGGCCGCGGCGAGATCATCTCCAGCCCGCGCGTCATCACCTCCGATCAGCACAAGGCGACCATCAAGGTCGGTCAGCAGATTCCCTACAAGACCACCTCGGATGAAGGCACCGAAACCGAGTTCAAGGATGCCGTGCTGCAGCTCGATGTGACTCCGCACATCACGCCCGATGATCGGGTCATCATGGATCTGATGGTCAACAAGGATGCGCCCAATTACAGCCAGCAGGTTCCCGATGGCGTGCCGATCGACACCCGCTCGGTCGAGACCTCGGTGCTGGTGAGCAATGGCGAGACCGTGGTGCTCGGCGGCGTCTACGAGCGCACCCGCTCCTACGCCAAGGAGCAGGTGCCCTGGTTTGGCGACATTCCCGTCATGGGCCGCCTGTTCAAGCAGGAGCTGCGCGAGGATCAGAACTCCGAACTGCTGATCTTTGTGACGCCCAAGATCCTGCGTGACGGCGACGTCGCCTCGGCGCGCTGATGTCGCTCATTCGTCCCTTCCGCGCCCTGCGCCCGGCGCCCGGTCGCGCCGCCGAGGTGCTCGCTCCGCCCTATGATGTGATGAGCGAGGCCGAGGCGCGCGCCATGGTCGCGGGGCGGCCCTGGAGCTTTTTGCACATCTCGCGCGCCGAGGTCGATCTGCCGCTGGGCACCGATCCGCACCATCCGACGGTCTATGCCCAGGCGCGCGCCACTCTCGACCGTCTGCGCCGCGAGGGCATCCTGGTCTCTGACGCCTTGCCCAGTTTCAGCCTCTACCGCCTGAGCCTGGGCGATCATCAGCAGACCGGGCTGGTGGCGGCGGCCTCGGTGCGGGCCTATGTCGAGGGACGCATCCGCCGTCACGAACTCACCCGCCCCGAGAAGGAAGACGACCGGGTGCGCCAGATCGAGGCGCTCTCGGCCCAGACCGGCCCGGTGTTTCTGCTGCATCGCGCCTCAGAGCGCATCGCCGCCCTGCTCGCGCACTGCGCGCAGGGAGCGCCCGAGATTGATGTCACAGCCCCGGATGGCGTGCGCCATCAGCTCTGGCCTCTGCGCTTCCCCGAGCTGCTCGAAGAGCTGGGCGCTGCCTACGAGTCGCTCGATGCGCTGTACATTGCCGACGGCCACCATCGCGCCGCCGCTGCCGCCCGGGTCAGCAAGTCGCTTGGGCGCGGCGACAGGGGCTTTCTCGCCGTGCTCTTTCCCCACGACCAGCCGCGCGTGCTCGATTACAACCGGCTGGTGCGCGAACTCGGCGCGCTGGATCGGGCCACCTTTCTGGCGCGGCTTGCCGAACTTGGCAAGCTCGCGCCCGAGCCGGGAGCGGCGCGTCCCGCCGCGCTGGGCGAGTTCGGACTCTATCTGCCCGGCCAGTGGTATCGGCTGCGTCTCGATGCGGCGCGCATTCCCGCCGATGATCCGGTCGGGCGTCTCGACGCCAGCCTGTTGCAGGGACTGGTGCTCGGCCCCCTGCTCGGCATCGAGGATCCACGCCGCGATAGGCGCATCGACTTCGTGGGCGGCAGCCGGGGTCTTGAGGCCCTGGCCGCGCGCGTGGACAGCGGCGAAATGGCGGCGGCCTTCGCGCTCCATCCCACCAGCGCCGAGGCGCTCATGGCGGTGGCCGACGCCGGGGCGCTCATGCCGCCCAAATCCACCTGGTTCGAGCCGAAACTGGCCGATGGGCTGGTCAGCTTGGTGTTAGACTGAGCACTCTTTGAGTCTTTTCAGGATGTCCCCGCTGGCAATGTCTGGCATTGCCGGAGGTGAGTCTCATGGTTCGCCCTGTCTATAACCTTCCCGACGACGACGCCGACGACGAGCACGCCATTCGCCATTGGCTCGACAGCCTCGCCGACCGCTACCCCGCCCCCGAACTTGCGCGCATCGCCAGCGCCTGCGCGGCGCTGCGCCGTTGCCGGGGCGATCGGCGCATCGAGACCGGCGAGACCCAGGTGCGCCACCTACTCTCCACCGCCGATATCCTCGCGCGTCTGGAGATGGACCACGAAACCCTCATCGCC
Source organism: Chromatiaceae bacterium (assembly GCA_016938795.1). Classification (GTDB taxonomy): domain Bacteria; phylum Pseudomonadota; class Gammaproteobacteria; order Chromatiales; family Chromatiaceae; genus Marichromatium. The sequence continues at coordinate 2,129 of JAFGTZ010000461.1, forward strand.
GCGCTGCTCAACGGCTGTCTTGACCGCGAGGGGCTCGATCGCGCCAGCCTGAGCCGGACATTCGGCCCCGACATCGCCCGCATGGTCGAGGATCTGACCCGCATCGGCCAGCTTGCGAATGTCGAGGCCATCATCGCCGCCAAGGATCAGCCTGAGCACGAGGAGAATCTGCGCCGGCTGCTGCTTGGTATCGCCGAGGACGTGCGGGTCATCCTGGTGGTGCTCGCCGAGCGGCTGCATCTGATGCGCGCCATCAAGAACCTGGAGCCGCGCCGGCGCACCCGCATCGCGCACGATACCGAGCGCGTCTATGCGCCGCTCGCCAACCGGCTCGGGGTCTGGCAGATCAAGTGGGAACTCGAAGATCTCAGCCTGCGCTATCTGGAACCCGAGGAGTACAAGCGCATCGCCCGCCTCATCGCCGAACGGCGCGAGGAGCGCGAGCGCTATATCGCCGAGGTCATCGACACCCTGCGCGCGCGCTTCGCCGAGACCCGCATCCGCGCCGAGATCAGCGGTCGGCCCAAGCACATCTACAGCATCTGGAAGAAGATGCGTCGCAAGAACGTGCCCATCGAGGAAATCTTCGATCTGCGCGCGGTGCGCATCATGGTCGAGAGCGTGGCCGACTGCTACGCGGCGCTCGGCATCGTGCATGGACTCTGGCGTCACATTCCGCACGAGTTCGACGACTATATCGCCACCCCCAAGGGCAATCTGTATCAGTCGCTGCACACCGCCGTGGTGGGCCCCGGCGACAAGGCGCTGGAGGTGCAGATTCGCACCCACGAGATGCACCGTCATGCCGAATTCGGCATTGCCGCGCACTGGGCCTATAAAGAGGCGCGCGGCCATGACGCGGCCTTTCAGCGCCGTCTCATCTGGATGCGCAACTGGCTCGAGCTGCGCAACGAGATGGAGGACGCGGGCGAGACGCTGGAGCGCTTTCGCGCCGAATTCGAGCCCGAGCACATCTATGTGCTGACGCCTCAGTCCAAGGTCATCGAGCTGCCCAAGGGCGCCACGCCGCTCGATTTCGCCTACGCCATCCACTCCGAGATTGGCAACCGCTGCCGGGGGGCGCGGGTCAACGGGCGCATCGTGCCGCTCAATTATGTGCTCGACAGCGGCGAGACGGTCGAGATACTCACCCAGCAGAACGCCACCCCAAGCCGCGACTGGCTCAGCCCCCATCATCGCTACCTGACCACCACGCGCGCCCGCGCCCGGGTGCGCCAGTGGTTCAAGCAGCAGGATCACGATCAGCACGCGCACGAGGGACGCGTCCTGCTGGAGCGTGAGCTGACCCGCCTTGGCATTGTCGAAAAGCCCCATCCCGACGAGCTGGCCGGGCGTTTCAACTTCAAGCGCGGCGAGGATCTGCTCGCCGCCATCGGGCGCGGCGATGTGGCGGTGGGTCAGGTGGCGCGCCAGGTGGGCGAGCCGCGCGCCGAGGCGCCGCGCGAGGGCGGCGAGCTGCGCACGCGCGCCCCGCACCGTCCCCGGGGCAACAGCGCCGTGGTGGTGCAGGGGGTCGATGACCTCATGACGCAGATGGCGCAGTGCTGCAAGCCGGTGCCCTTCGACCGCATCGTGGGCTTTGTCACCCGCGGGCGCGGCATCACCATTCATCGCGCCGACTGCGCCAATCTGCGCCATCTGCCGCCCGCCGAGAGCGAGCGTCTGGTGCAGGTGCGCTGGGCCGATCAGCCCGCCGATGCCAGCTATCCGGTCGATCTGCTGGTCATCGCCAGCGACCGCAAGGGCTTGCTGCGCGATGTCTCCTCGGTCTTTTCCGATGTGGACGTCGATCTTCTGAGCAGCGAGACCCATGCCGAGCGCACCACCGACACCGCCTCCATGCGTTTTACGCTGGAGGTGCGCAATCTCGATCAGCTTCAGCGTCTGATTGGCAAACTTCGCCAGATTCCCGATGTCCTAGAGGTTCGCCGCGCTCGCTAGAGCGAGCCCGACAAGGTCGAGGAAAACCAAAACCGATCTGCAATGGGTATAGTGTTCTGGCCAGCGCCCGGATGGCCGGATTAGGCAAGGTTGGCGTTCCCAGTCAGTCTGTCGAGGTGACCCATGTCCGCACGAGAGCGTTCCAATGCCCTACGCGAGCGCATGGCCTACGAGGCCGCGCGCATCATGATCGAACAAGGCTTGTCCGATTTCGACCGGGCGCGACGCAAGGCGGCGGCGCGCACCGGAATCGCCGACCGGCGCCTCTGGCCAACCAACGAGGCGGTGCATGAGGCCGTGTTGATGCAGCGGCGGCTGTTTCGCGGCGATGAGCACAGCCGCGCCCTGCGCGCGCTGCGCGAGGCGGCCCTGGAGGCCATGCGCGCCTTTGCCGAGTTCAGACCGCGTCTGACCGGGGCTGTACTGGAGGGGAGCGCCGATGCGGGCGCGGTGGTGGAATTGCTGCTCTTTGCCGAGCATCCCGAGGCGGTGCTCTTTACCCTGCTCGATCAGGGCATCCCCTGGCACGAGGGCGAGCGCAGCCTGCGCCACGCCAATGGTCAGCGCCGCGCCTATCCAAGCTTTGGCTTTATGGCGGGAGACACCCCCTTCGAGCTGATCGTGCTACCCGTGCAGGCGCGGCGCGACCCGCCCATCGATCCCATTAGCGAACGCCCCAATCCGGGCGCCGATCTCGCCGAGGTGGAGCGGCTGTTGGC
>JAFGTZ010000462.1 GCA_016938795.1 Chromatiaceae bacterium
CAGTCGCGCAGCGACGAGCATCTCGGCATCGCGGGCCGCACCGCCCGCTTTTTCATTCGCTCGCCGCTCTCGCCGCTTTTCTATGTCACCATGCTGCTGATGGGGCTCTTGGGCCTCATCCTCACGCCGCGCCAGGAAGATCCCCAGATCTCGGTGCCCATGATCGACCTCATGGTGCAGTATCCGGGCGCCTCGGCGCAGCAGGTGGCCAATCTGGCGACCCAGCCGCTGGAGCGCATCATGAGCGAGATTCCCGGCGTCAAGCACGTCTATTCGGCCTCGACCCGGGGCGAGGGCCTGGTGACGGTGGAGTTCGACGTGGGCGAGGACATGGGCCCCTCGCTGGTGAAGGTGAACGACAAGCTGGCCTCGAACATGGACCGCATCCCGCCCGGGGTGCTGCCGCCGCTGGTGAAGAGCAAGGGCATTGACGACGTACCCATCGTCACCCTCACGCTCTGGTCGCGCGATCTCGATGCCGACGGCGCCCCGGACGTGGACGACGCCCAGCTTCGGCTGCTGGCCCAGGACGTGCTCCAGGCCATCAAGCAGGTGAAGAACACCGGCAATGCCTTCATCGTCGGCGGGCGGCGCGAGCAGGTCAGCGTCAATGTCTCGCCCGAGAAGCTCGCCGGTTATCACATCAGTCTCGACCAGGTGGCCCAGACCCTGCGCACCGCCAATGCCGAGACCATGGCGGGCGGGGTCGAGGCGAGCGGGTCGCGCTTCTCGGTAACCACTGGCGCCTTTCTCACCGGGGTCGATGACATCAACCGACTCATCGTCGGTGCCTATAACGAGATGCCGGTCTATATGCACGATGTGGCCGAGGTGACACTTGGCCCCGAGCAGGACGCCGGACAGTTGGTGTCCTATTACACCGGCCCCGCAGACGCGAGCGGGGAGCGCGCCGACGGACGCCCGGCGGTGACGATTGCCATCGGCAAGAAGGAGCTGACCAATGGCGTGACCGTGGCCAATGCCATCCTCAACAAGCTTGAGGAGCTGCGCGGCTCGCGCATCCCGGCCAATGTCGAGGTGAGCGTGACCCGCAACTATGGCGAATCGGCCAATCAGAAGGTCTCGGAGCTGATCTGGAAGCTCATCAAGGCCACCTTCTTCGTGGTGGTGCTGGTGTTGCTCGCCTTTCGCGCCTTGCGCCCCGCCATCGTGGTCATGCTGGTCATTCCGGTGGTGCTCTTCATGACGGTGTTCGTCGCCTGGCTGGGCGAGTTCACCATCGACCGGGTCAGTCTCTTCGCGCTCATCTTCTCCATCGGCATCCTGGTCGATGACGCCATTGTGGTCATCGAGAACATCTACCGGCGCTGGCTCGAACAGGGCCGTACCGATGAAGAGACCGCAGTGGATGCGGTGCGCGAGGTGGGCAACCCGACCATTCTCGCCACCTTTACGGTCATCGCCGCGCTGCTGCCCATGGGCTTCGTGAGCGGCATGATGGGGCCCTACATGGAGCCCATCCCGGTGCTGGGCTCGGTGGCCATGTTCATCTCGCTCTTCGCCGCCTTTGTCTTCACGCCCTATCTGGCCATCTCGCGCTGGCTGCGGCCCTCGATGCGGTATCTGGCCGCCGCCGAGACGCGCGAGCATCGCGACGCCGAGCGCCTGGAGACCTTCTATCGGCGCATTCTCACCCCGTTGATGGAGAGCCCCGCGAGGCGCCGTCTCTTCCGGCTCGCGCTCTGGGGCGCCTTTCTCCTCGCCTGCTCCTTCTTCTATTTCAACTGGGTGGCGGTGAAGATGATGCCACTCGACAACAAGCCCGAGTTTTCGGTGGTGCTCGACATGCCCGAGGGCACGGCGTTGCCGGTCACGGCCAATCTGGCCCATCGGCTCGCCGAGGAGCTGCGCAGCCTGCCCGAGGTGACCGCCATTCAGCTCTATGCCGGCACCGCGCGTCCCTTCGACTTCAACGGCATGGTGCGTCACTACTATCTGCGCTCCGAGCCCTGGCAGGCCGAGGTGCAGGTGCAGCTCACCGACAAGCATGATCGCGAGCGCAGCAGTCACGAGATTGCGGTGGCCGCGCGTGATCTGGTCACCCCGATCGCGCGCGCGGCCGGGGCGCGTCTGGCCGTGGTCGAGATGCCGCCCGGCCCGCCGGTGCTGCAATCCGTGGTGGCCGAGATCCATGGCCCCACGCCCGAGCTGCGTCGTGAATTCGCGCGCGAGGTGACCGAGGTCTTCGAGCAGGCCGAAAGCGCGCGCGATGTGGATAACTATCTGCGCGATGCCTTCGAGTACTGGCGCTTCGAGGTGGATACCGAGAAGGCGGTGCGTCGCGGCATCTCGGTCGATACCATCAACCGCAATCTGGAGATGGCGCTCGGCGGCGCGCCCATGGGCGACATCAAGGCCGCGAGCGGACGTCAGAGCGGGCATGAGCCGATTCGTATCGTGCTCCAGGTGCCGCTCGCCGAGCGCTCCCAGATCGAGCGTCTCGGCGATCTGCCCATCCAGTCGAGCCAGGGCTTTACCGTGCCCCTGAGCGAACTCGGCAGCTTCCACCTCACGCCCGAGGAGGACATCATCTATCACAAGGATCTGCGCGGCGTGGAATACGTGGTGGCCGATGTCGGCGGGCGCCTCGCCGCCCCGGTCTATGCCATGTTCCAGGTGCAGAAGCTCATGGCCGAGCGCGACCATGTTGCGCCCGACGGCACCCGGCCCGCGTCGGGCGGCGGCTTCGGCGACGCCTTCCACTGGCTCGGCCCCCCGCCGGACGACAGCCGTCTCGCCTGGGAGTGGGGCGGCGAGTGGACCGTGACCTACGAGACCTTCCGCGACATGGGCGCGGCCTTCGCGGTGGCGCTGGTGCTCATCTACATCCTGGTGGTCTGGGAGTTCGGCAACTTCCGCATCCCGCTGGTGATCATGGCGCCCATTCCGCTCACCCTGCTCGGTATCATCCCGGCGCATTCCATTCTGTTCGCGCTCGGCATGGGCGGCGAGTTCACCGCCACCTCCATGATTGGCTGGATCGCGCTCGCCGGTATCATCGTGCGCAACTCCATCCTGCTGGTCGATTTCGCCGTGTCCGAGATCCAGAAGGGGGTGGCCGTGCCCGAGGCCATGATTCGCGCCTGCAAGATCCGCACGCGGCCTATCCTCATCACCGCGCTGGCGCTGGTGGCCGGCTCCAGCGTCATCATCAGCGATCCCATCTTTCAGGGCATGGCCATCTCGCTGCTCTCGGGCGTCATCGTCTCGACGCTCCTGACCCTGGTGGTCATCCCGCTCGGCTGCGTGGCGGCGAGCGCCGACATGTGCCGGGTGGCGGTGGCGAGCGCACCGCCAGGGGCAGACATCCCCTGTCGGCGCGCCGTGCCCGAGGTTGCCCCCGAGGTTGCCAAGGCATCGCCCAGGCCGCAGCGCCGGGGCTGGATCGCGCGTCTCTGGGGCGGACTGATCGAGGCGCTGACGCTGGTTTTTTATGCCGTGCGCGGCATCTTTCTGCTGCTTTTCGATGTTGTGCAAAGTCGGCTGAAACGCCGGCGTCAGACGCGCGCCCCCATAACGCGCCGTGCCGAGTCGCCGCCCGCCCCGAGCCCGGCGTCAGCCACGCCACCGCCCGAGACCCCGCCGCCGGCTGAAGCGCCGGATGCGACCGCAGCGCCAGGCACGCGCAAAAAGACCACGACGCGCAAGAAAACCGCGACGCGCAAATCCACCGCCCGGAGCAAGAGCACGGGCGCAAGTGCCGCCAAGACCTCGCAGCCGGGTAGCGCCAAGGCCGGCGCCGCGAGCCGCAAGAAGGCGCCGCGTCGCGGCATTCGGCTGAAGAATGAGGATGAGGGGGAGTCCGGGCTTTGAGAATGCAGCGCAGCCGATCAGGGAGGCTGGCCGTGCTGCTGCCTCTTGTGCTGGCGCCCCTGCTGTCTGGCGGCGCAGGCTCGGTGGCGGCCCAGAGCTGGCGCCCGCTTGACTCCGACGCTGGCGCCGGGGCTTGGCGCAGCGCGCCCGAACCCTCGCCCTATCTGCGCGGCTTCGCAGCGGATGCGCCGCAGGATGGCCTTGGCGGGGGCGGGTCGTCCGAGACCGCCCCGCAGTCCTCTGGGGTGGCGCGGTTCGCACCCGAGGCACCCGAGGGACAGGGCTGGCGTTTTCGCGAGGATCCCGCATTCGCCGCCCCCGCACAGGCGCCCGCGTCGGCGGATGCCTTTCGCTTTCGACCCCTCAGCGAGGGCGAGCGCATGCGGCGCGAGGTCGATTCGGGTTGGCGGCCCCTGGAGCCCGAGCGCGAGAGAGGCGGCGCGCCCCCGGGCGCCTGGCCGCGCGCGCCCTGGGAGGCACCGCGCTAGGCCGGCCCTGGGCTGGACATCGGCGTGCGCCATGCGATACTCGATTCCCAATCATCACCGAAGGAGCCCCTATGAGCATGCACAGTCTTTTGCGTCTGCTAGTCGCGCTGGGCGGTCTGGTCAGCGTCACGGTTGCGGCCCAGGTGTCGCCGGTGCAGTTTTCCGCTGACATGGTGAATCGTGCTCCGGATGGTCAGCTGAGCACAGGGCGTCTGTTCGTGGGCGATGAGCGCACCCGGGTGGAGAAAACCGCCCAGGGGCGCGAGCTGGTACACATCGTTGATCGGCAGCGTCGTGCCGAGTGGATGCTCTTTCCCGCCGAGCAGACCTACATGGAGCGACTCGCGCCACCCGAGGCCCCCATGCCCCAGGCGCTGCCGGCCCCCTCGGCCGAGCGCAATCCCTGCGCGGGTATTCCCGATCTGAGCTGCCGGCGCGCGGGCGAGGAGAGCGTGGCCGGACGCGCGGCGGTGAAATGGGAGATGACCATGCGTCGCGACGGCCAGACCCTGAGCGGCGCTCAGTGGCTCGATGTGGAGCGCGGACTGCCGCTCAAATACGCCATGCCTGATGGGCAGCGCATGGAGCTGCGACTGGTGGGCAATGAACGGCTTGAGGGACGCGCGGTCGAGAAATGGGAAATGACCGCGAGCGCCCCTGGCCAGCAGGCCGTGAGCACCTTTCAGTGGTACGATCCCGAGCTGAAGTTGCTGGTGCGTGAGGAGTTTCCGGGCGGCGCGGTGCGCGAGCTGACGAATATCCGCGTGGGCGCGCAGCCGGATGAGCTCTTCAGCGTGCCAGCGGGCTATCGCCGTGTGGAGATGCCTCAACCGCCGCGTTGAGGGTTATATACCGATCACACATGAATTTTTCGGTGAGGCTGGGGGATGGACGCGGGAGTGACAGCGGCAGGGATGCCGCTGTCAAGCCTCGAGGGAGGGATTTATGTCCGTCCCCTGCGGCCATCACCCAGCCCGGATCGCCTGAGGAAAACCGAAAAACTGATGTGCTCAGTGAGTATCAACAGGCCAGGGTGAAGGAGTCATGATTACGCTGATCGGCAGTCTCAAGGGCGGCTCGGGCAAGAGCACCCTGACCTTCAACCTGGCCGTCTGGCTGGCCATGGCCGAGGTTGGGGTGCGCTTGGTCGATGCCGATCCGCAGGCCACCCTGAGCGATGTGATGGAGGTGCGCCGCGAGGAGGGCTTCGAGCCGCTGCCGCGCGCCGAGCAGCGCGAGGTCTTCGCCCCGGGCGAGTGGAGCGCCGAGGAGGAGATTCTCATCGACACCGGCACCGCGAACATGAGCGCCATGCGCGAGGCGCTGGCGCTCTGCGACCGGGTGGTGGTGCCGGTGCAACCCTCGCAGGCGGATATCTGGTCGGTGCAGCGCTTTTTGAAGCTGGTCGCCGAGGTCGAGCGGCCCCGTCCGCCCGAGGTGCTGGGCTTTATCAATCGCGCCGATACCCATCATGCGGTGCGCGAGTCCGATGAGGCCGCCGCCGCCCTGGTGGCGCTCTCGGGCATTCGCTTCGTGCGCGCGCGCCTGGCGCAGCGCACCATCTTTCGCCGCTCCTTCAGCGAAGGGCTCGCGGTCTTCGAGCTGGAGCCGCGCGGCAAGGCGGCGCGCGAGTTTCTGGCACTGGCCGCCGCGCTCTATCCGCAGCTGGTGAGCTAGACGATCTTCACATCAACAAGGGCTAGGCCATGGCTGAACACGAGTCCCGAGCACCGCACGCGCGCGACCCCCAAAGCCCTGGCGAACCGGGCATGGAGGCCCAGGCCGCCGAGTCGCGTCTGCACGCCTTTGCCATCGAACGTCTCTCGCAGGCCTTCGAGACCAGCGCCAGACGCTGGGAGTTGATCGTCTATCCCTCGCTTTTCGCCTTCATCATCCTCGCGGCCTATGGCTTCTATCTGGTGTTCAGTCTGGCCAAGGACGTGCATTCGCTGGCCATCAGCGTCGATACCCACATGACCAGCATGGCCGGCAACATGCGCATGATCTCGGAGGACATGCACCAGATGCGTACCGACATGGATGGCATGACCGCCTCGGTCGAGGCCATGGCGGAGGATGTCGAGACGCTCCAGCCGTTGCTCGTGAGTATCCAGACCATGGATCGCTCCATGCAGGTCATGACCCAATCAACTGCGGCCATGCGCAACGACATGGCGGTGATGAACCAGAGCATCAGCCGCCCCATGCAGTTCATGAACGGCTTCATGCCCTGGTAGGTCGGGTGCGCACCATGGCCGGCAAGCGCGCGAACGAGCAGGAGCGGGTGCGGCTCATCGTCGCCATCTCCTCGCGCGCGCTTTTCGATCTTGGCGAATCACATGCGGTCTTCGAGAGCGATGGCGTCGATGCCTATCGTGAGTATCAGATCGCGCACGAGAGCGACATCCTGGCCCCTGGCGTGGCCTTCCCGCTGGTGCGCAAGCTCATGAGCCTCAACGCCCTGCTCGGCGAGCGCGGGCGCGTCGAGGTCATTCTGCTCTCGCGCAACAGCTCGGACACCGGGCTTCGGGTGCTGACCTCGGCGCATCATCACGGACTCGATATCGAGCGCGCGGCCTTCACCGGCGGGGCCAGTCCCTATCGTTACGTGGCGGCCTTCGGGGCCCATCTTTTTCTCTCGGCCGATCCGCGCGATGTGCGCCTTGCTCTGGAGGCCGGCTGCGCGGCGGCCACCGTGCTGCCCTCCATGACCGCCCATGTCGAGAGCGGGGAACACCCGCAGTTGCGCATCGCCTTCGATGGCGATGCGGTGATTTTCTCCGACGAGGCCGAACAGCTCTATCGCCAGCGCGGGCTGGAGGTTTTCAACGCCAGCGAATCGGCAGCCGCGCATCAGCCGCTTGCGGGCGGTCCCTTCAAGGGCTTTCTCATGGCCGTTCACCGTTTGCAGGCGCTCTTTCCCGCCGATGAATCGCCGCTGCGCACCGCCCTGGTCACCTCGCGCGGCGCGCCCTCGCACGAGCGCGTCATTCGCACCCTGCGCGCCTGGGGCATCCGCATCGACGAGGCGCTCTTTCTCGGCGGACTGGGCAAGGGCCCCTTTCTTCACGCCTTCGACGCCGACATCTTCTTCGACGACCAGACCGTACACTGCGAGGCGGCCCGTCTGCATGTGGCCACCGGCCATGTTCCCCACGGCGTGGCCAACGCCTGATACCAGCCTTCAGCTGCCAGCCGCGAGCCGACAACGATGCGCTCGCAGACAAGCGTTCCGCCGAGGTGAAAGGCGCGCTTTCCCCGACAGACGTCGCCGGGGCGGATGCCGACAATCCGCTGAGTATCTGTCGAGGGGCGGAGGTGAAGGCATGGGCTGGAAATGCCGGTTGGCCGTTGTGCATGGCGCCCTATTGTATGGCGTGACGCTCTGCGCCCTGGCCGGGGAGGCGCCCGAGGGACTGCATGCCCTGGCCGAGCGCATCGCGCGCGAGCAGGGGCTTGATCATGCCCTGGTCGATGCGCTCATTCGCGCCGAATCGGCCTATGATCCGCGCGCGGTCTCATCCGCCGGCGCCCTGGGGCTGATGCAGCTGATGCCAGCCACAGCCGCTGACTATGGCGTCGGCGCGCGCGAACAGCTCTTCGATCCCGAGACCAACTTGCGCACCGGGATGCGCCATCTGCGCCGTCTGCTCGATCGCTACGGGCGTATTGGCCCGGCGGTCATGGCCTATAACGCGGGCGAGGGGGCGCTGGAGCGGGGTGGGGGTGTGGTGCGCTATCCCGAGACCCAGCGCTACACCCACGCGGTGCTCACGGTCTATCTGAGAAAGAAGGGCATCGCGCCCTATTCGGAGGCGGCACAGGCGGCGGTTGGGTTGCGTCTCACGCCGGCCATGGCGCGCGCCGGCGCGGTTGGCGGGGGCGCGCAGGCGCGGCTTCAGCCAGGGGTGCGCCGCCCCAGCCTGAAGGGTCGGCTGCGTTCGGTTGGCGCTGAGACCGGGGTCTCTGTCGCGGCCGCCAGCGGACGACTGCGGTTTGCGCCGCCGCGCTATGTGCGCACCCCGCCACGCTGAGCCTCAGCCGGTCTGCACCTCCAGAGTCGGCGAGGGCCGTTGCAGGAAATTGCCCTGCACATAATCGACCCCGGCGGTCCAGAGCACGGTCAGGGTGCGCGCGTCCTCAACCCCGGTCACCACACTCTTGACGTTGTACTCGCGCGCCAGGGTGGCGAGCTCGACCACCTGTTTTTGTTTGACCGGATCATCGGCCAGGCCCTGGGCGTAGTGCGGCATGAAGAGCACAAAGTCGAGCGAGAGACCCTGAAGCAGCATCTGCGGTCGGTCGGTGACGCCGAAACGGTTGACCGCCACCCGGCACTTGATCTTCTTGAGCGCATCGACCAGTTTGCTCAGGCTGGCGAGGTTATTGGCGACCAGCTCTTCCTGGAACTGGAAGGTCAGCCAGCTGCCGCGCACATCGAATTCGCGCATGGCGTCGCAGATCCAGAGCACGATGCTGGGGTTGCGGAAGGTGTCCTCGGAGAGGTTGATGAAAAAGCTGATGTTGTGCCCGGCGCGGCGCTGTTCGCCGATGACCCGGATGGCATGACGGATGGCCCATTTATCGACCTGTTCGATGAGCCCGTGACGGATGGCCGGGCCGATGAAGTCCTTGGCTTCCAGCAGATCTTCCTCGTCGTCGAAGAGGCGCACCAGTACGCTGTAATGCTCCTGGTTATCGCCCATGAGACTGATAATGGGCTGATAGACCAGCCGGAACTGGTCGTGCTCCAGGGCCTGGCGGATGCGCTCGGCAATCCCCGTGTCGCCCTCTGCGGCGGGCTGTTTGGCGCGCGCGGCAAGCGAGGTGGGTTTTTGCATCCCGGCGGGGCCTTGGAGTGCCTCACGCAGGCGCAGACAGCGCTGAAACACCTGGTTGAGCAGGTCTGCCGGTTCGGGGGCGCGTCCCTCGACCAGGGCGAAGGTGACATCGCAGTCGGGTTCCTGTGTGTCATCGTCGCTGCCGGCGCGACGTGGCAAACGTGCCTCGCGGCGGATGCGCTCGGCGAGTTGCTCGACCTCGTGCTGGTCGATGCCTTCGATGAGCATGCCGAAGCTGTCATCGCTCAAACGCGCGAGAAAACCCTGCTCGGGGATGAGGCGGGAGAGCGTCTTGCGGAATTCGTCGAGCTGATCGAGTCCCGCGATGAGGCCCAGATCGCGCAGCAACTCGGCGCCGGAGCGTACTCGCGCGAAGAGGAGCGCAAAGGGTTTGATCACCTGGCGCTCGCGATCCAGAAGTGGGTCAATGCGGGCGAGGATGGCGGCGCGCCCAGTGCCTTCCGGGAGAGCGAGCGGAGCCTTGGCGCTGTTTTCCACAGCGTCCTTGGCGCTTGGGGCGCGCACGATGATGCGCAGACAGGGTTCACCCTCGAACTCGGCGGAGGCGGCGCTGATTCGGGCGGGAAAGGGGCGCTCGTTCGCGTCCAGGCATTGGGTGTCGAGCGCTGGCGCGTCCTGGTGCTCGGAGAATTCCACCTCGCGCAGATAGTCGCGCGCGCTTGCGCGCTGCTCGGGGAGGATGAGGTCGAGAAAGGTGGCGGTTTCGAGCTGATCAAAGCTGGTGTAGCCGAAGAGTTCCAGATAGGCGGCATTGGCGTGTAGGTGCAGTCCTTCCTGCACGAAGGCCACCGCCTCGATGGTACGGTCGATGAAGTCGCGTCCGAGCTGCTCGCACTCTTTGAGACGAATCATCAGGCGACGCACCTCGCGGCGCTCCTTGAGATCGGACAACTCGCGCAGCAGGGCGCGTTGCAGATGATCGACGTCGTCACGTAGCACCAGGTCGCGGGCGCCGCTACGCCAGATGCGGATGCGCTCGCTGGCCGGTGCATCGGGGGCGCTTAGCACGATGAGCGGCAGGTCGAGCTGCAGGCGCTGATGGGCATTGAGCGCTGCGTCCAGATCAACCTCGCGATCATAACCGCAGCACAGCACCAGGTCGCAGCGGCTTCGCTCGACAAGCTCGGCGAGCCGCTCGGCCTGGGCGCTCACCACGCCGCGTGCCGTGACGCCTACCTCGCGCAGGTTGTTGGTGATGCGTTCGGCTTCGCTGGATTCCGAGGTCAGGACGAGTAGGGTAGCGGCTTGTGTCTGGGCTGACATGCTGGTACGGACTCGAACAGTGGAAAGGCTGAACGGATTATCGGTCTTCGCGCGCCGGGAGGGAAATGTCGAATGTCGATTCTTCGCGCCTGATCTCAACCGGCGGCTGTTCGCGCCATGGGAAGCCCATCGGGCTCGGCGTCGAGCGGCAGCTTGAAGGGCGCGCCCGGGCGTTCGCGCACCAGGCGGGGCACCAGATAGCCCGGGAGCTGGGCGCGCAAGGCGCGGATGAGGGCGCGCGCCTCTTCGTCTCCCACCTCGAAATGCGCGGCTCCGCGCACCGGATCGAGCTGATGCAGATAGTAGGGCAGCACGCCGCAGGTAAAGAGTCGCTCGCTGAGCGCGTGCAGCGCCTCAACCCCATCGTTCACGCCGCGCAGCAGCACGCTCTGGTTGAGCAGCGTCACACCGGCGCGGCGCAGCTCGGCGAGCGCGGCGGCGCTTGCGGCGCTTAGCTCGTTGGCGTGGTTGGCGTGGATGACCAGCACGGGTTTCAGTCGCGTGCCGGCGAGACGTGCGATGAGTTCGGGCGTGACGCGCTCGGGCAGCACCACCGGCAGGCGGCTGTGGATGCGCAGCCGGCGCAGGTGCGCCATCTTGGCCAGCCGGGCGATGAGTGCGCCGAGGCGCGCATCGTCGAGCATCAGCGGATCGCCGCCGCTGAGGATGACCTCGGTGAGACGGGTGTCGGTCTCGATGGCCTCCAAGGCGGCCTCGGGGCGCGCCTCGTGGCCGTAGGGATAATGACGGCGGAAGCAATAGCGGCAATGGATGGCGCAGGCCCCCGTGGTGATCAGGAGCGCCCGCCCCTGATATTTGCCGAGCAGCCCATGGCCGCGCGCCGCACCGGCGTCGTCCACCGGATCGGTGACAAAGCCGGCCACCTCGCGCGCCTCGGCGCCGAGCGGCAGCACCTGGCGCAGCAGCGGGTCGTCGGGATCGCGCGGGCGCATGAGCGCGGCGAAGCCGCGTGGCACCCGCAGCCGAAAGGGCGTGGAGTGCGGGGCGAGATCGGGAATGTCGGAGCGCCTCAGTCCAAGCAGTTCGAGCAGTTCATCGACCTCGACGAGGCTGGCGGCGAGCGCCTCGCGCCATCCGGTCTGACAAGTCGCCTGGCTTCGCGATACCATGATGAAATTTCACTCCACGTCATGAGAACAACACGATGGCTTTCTACAGTACCAACGAATTCAAGGGCGGGCTCAAGATCATGCTCGATGGCGATCCCTACGCCATTGTCGAGAACGAGTTCGTCAAGCCCGGCAAGGGACAGGCGTTCAACCGCGTGCGCGTGCGCAATCTCAAGACCGGTCGCGTGGTCGAGAAGACCTTCAAGTCGGGCGACACGGTCGAGGCCGCCGACGTGCATGATACAGAGATGCAGTACCTCTACAACGACGGCGAGGAATGGCATTTCATGGATCCGGCGAGCTTCGAGCAGATGACCGCCGGCGCAGCGGCCGTGGGCGAGGCGGCGAAGTGGATCAAGGAACAGGACATGTGCAAGGTGACGCTCTGGAACGGCGCGCCGCTCTCGGTCGAGCCGCCGAACTTCGTGGTGCTCGAAATCACCGAGACCGACCCCGGCGTGCGCGGCGACACCTCGGGCGGTGGCGGCAAGCCGGCGACGCTCGAAACCGGGGCCGTGGTGCGGGTGCCGCTCTTCGTGCAGACCGGCGAGCTGGTCAAGGTGGACACCCGCACGGGTGAGTATGTCTCGCGGGCCAAGGACTGATGATGCCCACGGCGAGCACGGAGACCCTGCCTCTGTGGCGCCCGAGCGCGCCGCTCGCTGCGCTGCGTGCGCGTGGCACGCTGCTCGCGCGGGTACGCGCCTTTTTTGCCGAGGCGGGCGTGCTGGAGGTCGATACCCCCATTCTCTCGCGCGCCGGGGTCAGTGACCCGGCGCTGACCAGTCTCAGGGCGCGCACGGGCGACGGGCGGCTCTTGTATCTGCACACCTCGCCCGAGTTTCCCATGAAGCGTCTGCTGGCCGCCGGCAGCGGGCCTATCTATCAGATCTGCAAGGTGTTTCGCGACGACGAGCGCGGGCGTTTGCATCATCCCGAGTTCAGCATGCTGGAGTGGTATCGTCCGGGCTGGGATGAGGGGCGGCTCATGGACGAGGTGGCCGCGCTGGTGCGCCTGGTGCTGGAGCGTCCCGAGCTGCCGGTCGAACGCCTGAGCTATCGCGATCTGTTTCGTCAGCGTCTGGATCTTGATCCCTGGACGGCCTCGCTCGATGCACTGCGCGCGCGGGCCCTGGAGGCCGGGATTGGCGGGGCCGAGTCGCTCGAACTCGAGCGCGATGCCTGGCTCGATCTGCTGCTCAGTCACTGTCTGGAGCCCCAGTTGGGGCGTGGTCGGCTCACCTTTATTCACGAGTATCCGCCTTCCCAGGCCGCGCTCGCACGGGTGCGTCCCGGCGATCCGCCGGTGGCCGAGCGCTTCGAGCTTTATCTGGAGGGGGTGGAACTCGCCAACGGCTTTTGCGAGCTTATCGACGCCGAGGAGCAGCGCGCGCGTTTTCTGGCCGATCTGGCCATCCGCGAGTCGCGCGGTCAACACTGCCCGCCGCTCGACGAACGGCTGCTCGCGGCACTGGAGGCGGGATTGCCTGAATGCGCCGGCGTGGCCCTGGGGCTCGATCGGCTGCTCATGCAGGCCACCGGCGCGCGCCACATCGACGAGGTGCTGGCCTTCCCGGTGGAGCGGGCCTGAGCGTGGCTGCCCAGAACGTCGAGGCTGGCATGGCTGCGGATGTCCAATCCGCGCTGATTCGGATGCTGCAACGCGGCCTGCCTCGGCTCATGGCGATCCATGCCTTTGGCAGCAGAATCCAGGGCAGGGCGAATGCCTGGAGTGATCTCGATCTGGCGGTCTTGGTGGAGGGCTATGCCAATCCCTTGCGGCTGTGGGAGCTTTCGGGTGAATTGGCCGATGTGGCCGGCTGCGAGGTGGATCTGCTCGACCTGCGCGCGGCCTCGACCGTGATGCAGTACCAGATTGTCACCCAGGGTGAGCGTTGGTGGCTGGGCGACACCCGGGCGGCGCTTTTCGAGGCGGCCGTGCTCAGCGAAAAGACCGCGCTCGACACCGCCCGCGCCGGCCTCCTGGCGGATATCGCACAACGGGGAAGTGTCTATGGCCGATGACGTCCTGATCAACAAGGCGGCGAGCATCGAACGTTGTGTGGCGCGGGCGCGTGAGGAATATGCCGCCAATCCCCAAGGATTCGCCGAGGACTATACACGCCAGGATGCCGCCATTCTCAACATCCAGCGCGCCTGCGAGGCGGCGCTTGACATGGGCCAGCACCTGATTCGACGCGAGTCACTGGGTGTGCCGCAAAGCGCCCGGGATGTGTTCAACCTGCTGCATCGAGGCGCCTGGATCAGTGCGGATCTGGCCGAGAGACTCAGACGAATGGTCGGTTTTCGCAATATCGCGGTTCACGACTATCAAAGTTTGCAACTGCCCATCACCGTCAGCATCATCGAGAACCATCTTGATGACTTTACCGATTTTTCCAAAACCCTGCTCCAGCGTGACGCCCAGCTGGAGGCCGCCGGACGCTCCAGCCCTCACCGAAAAAATCATCAGTGAATTGGTACAACATCGACGCTCTTGAACACCCCTGACTTTCCCACTGACGCTGATCTTGACGCCTGTCTGATTCGCGATCGCGCCCAGCTGCGCCGTCGGCGTGCCGGGCTGCGCCGGCGCGCTCGCTCGGGTCAGCCCTTTGATCGCGGGTTGGCCGAACTCTGGAAGGCGCTGCATGAGTCGCGCGCCCTGCGCGAGCGGCGCGAGGCGCTGGTGCCCGCCATCCAGTATCCGCCCGAGCTGCCGGTGAGCGAGCGCCGCGCCGAGGTGGCCGAGCTTATCGCGCGCCATCAGGTGGTGGTGCTGTGCGGCGAGACTGGCTCGGGCAAATCGACCCAGCTCCCCAAGCTCTGCCTAGAGCTCGGGCGCGGGCGCGCCGGGCGCATCGGGCACACCCAGCCGCGGCGCATCGCCGCGCGCGCGCTCGCCAGCCGCATCGCCCAGGAACTCGGCGGCGAGACCGGCGCACTGGTTGGCTACAAGGTGCGCTTTCACGACCGGGTGCGTCCCGAGACCGCCATCAAGCTGATGACCGACGGCATGCTGCTCGCCGAGGTTCAGGGCGATCCGGATCTCACCGAGTACGACACCCTCATCATCGACGAGGCCCACGAGCGCAGTCTCAACATCGACTTCCTGCTCGGCTATCTGAAGGGGCTGCTCGCGCGCCGCCCTGAACTCAAGCTCATCGTCACCTCGGCCACCATCGACCCCGAGCGTTTCGCGCGCCATTTTGCCGATGCCGAAGGGAGGCCCGCGCCCATCATCGAGATTTCGGGGCGCACCTATCCGGTCGAGATTCGCTATCACCCGACCGAGCCCGAGAGCCTCGCCGAGTGCGATGAGGGCATGCAGCAGGCCATCTCCGACGCAGTGGCCGAACTCGCGCGCCAGGGGCCGGGCGATGTGCTGGTGTTTCTCTCGGGCGAGCGCGAGATTCGCGACACCGCCGAGACGCTGCGCCGTCACCATCCGCCCGGCACCGAGATTCTGCCGCTCTACGCGCGCCAGGGGCCGCGCGAGCAGGCGCGCGTCTTTCAGGCGCACAGCACACGCCGCGTGGTGCTGGCCACCAATGTGGCCGAGACCTCGCTCACCGTGCCCGGCATCCGCTATGTGGTGGATGCCGGTTTCGCGCGCATCAGCCGC
>JAFGTZ010000463.1 GCA_016938795.1 Chromatiaceae bacterium
CCATGCAATACAAGGACTACTACCAGACCCTCGGCGTGGCGCGGGGCGCCTCGCAAGACGAGATTAAAAAGGCCTACCGCCGCCTCGCGCGCAAATATCACCCCGATGTGAGCCAGGAGCCCGACGCCGAACGCCGTTTCAAGGAGATTAACGAGGCCAACGAGGTGCTGCGCGACCCCAAGAAACGCGCCGCCTACGACGCGCTCGGCAGCCATTGGCGCGCCGGCCAGGAGTTTCGCCCGCCGCCCGGCGGCGCGGGTTCGGCCTTCGACTTCGAAACGGCCGGGCGGGAGGATTTCAGCGACTTCTTCTCCAGCATCTTCGGGCGCGCCTTTGGCGGCGACGAAACACCGCGCCCGCGCCAGGGACGCCATCGGCGCATCCGTCTCGAACTCAGTCTAGAGGAAGCCCACAGCGGCGTCACCCGCCAGATCGAGGTTGAGCGCGGGGGGCGCAGCCTGAACGTGCGCATCCCCGCCGGCGCGACCGAGGGCCGCCAGATCCGGCTCGCCGGCCAGGGCGCGCCGGGGCGCAACGGAGGGCCGCCGGGCGATCTCTATCTTGAGGTGAGGCTCAAGCCACACCGACTGTTCAAGGTGGAGGGGCGCGACATTCATCTGCACCTCCCCATCGCGCCCTGGGAGGCCGCACTCGGCGCCTCGGTCACCGTGCCCACCCTCGGCGGCGCGGTCGCGCTCAAGATTCCGCCCGGTTCGCAGAGCGGACGGCGTCTGCGCCTCAAGGGGCGCGGCCTGCCTGGCGATCCGCCCGGCGACCAGATCGTCATCCTCACCATCCACACCCCGCCCGCCGACAGCCCGCGCGCCCGCGAGCTCTACGCCGCCATGCAGCGCGACCTGGCCTTCAATCCGCGTGCCGAACTGCACGGCTGAGCGAAGGCCGCACCGAGCGCGCGCCCAGACCCGCGCACGACAGGGCGCGCGACTCGCCTACACTCAACGCAAGGCCGCCAGAGGTTCGCGCGGCCACGCTACCCCACCGAGAGACCTCATGACCGCCAACGGCCCCCCAGACCCAGACCATCCCGACAACGGCGCAGAGTCCCTGCCGCCCTTGCTGCCCGCACCGTCCGAACCGCTGCTCGCGAGCCCGTCAGACCCGCAACCCGAGCTCGCGCCGCCCCTGGCCATCGTCGGCATCGGCGCCTCTGCCGGGGGCTTGGCCGCCTTCGAGTCCTTCTTCTCGGCCATCCCCGCAGCAACCGCCACCGGCATGGCCTTTGTGCTGGTTCAGCATCTGGCGCCCGATCACAAAAGCCTCCTGGCCGAACTCATCAAACGCCACACCCAGATGGAGACGGTCGAGGTTGAGGACGGCATGCGCGTGCGCCCCGATCATGTCTACATCATCCCGCCCAATCTCAACATGGCGCTCTTCAAGGGCCAGCTTCATCTCTTGGCGCCTACGGTGCCACATGGGCTCAACCTGCCCATCGACTTCTTTTTCCGCTCGCTCGCCGATGACCAGCACGAGCGCGCCATCTGCGTGGTGCTCTCCGGCACCGGTAGCGACGGCACCCTTGGGGCGCGCGCCATCAAGGGCGAGGGCGGCATGGTGATGGTGCAAAACCCCACCACCGCCGCCTATGACGGCATGCCGCGCAGCGTCATCGCCACCGGCCTGGCGGACGTGGTGCTGCCGCCGAACGAGATGCCTGAACGGCTCATGGCCTACCTTGCCCAGGTGTTCGGCAAAAAAGCCAGCGCCATGCCGCCCGCCATCAAGACCGAGGACGCCCTGACCAAGATTTGTCTCCTGCTGCGCGATGCCACCCGACACGACTTTTCGCAATACAAGCAGAGCACCCTGGTGCGGCGCATCGAGCGGCGCATGGCGCTGCGCCAGATCGAGAGCCAGCAGGACTATGTGCGCTATCTGCAACAGGAACCCGGCGAAATTCAGGCGCTCTTTCATGATCTGCTGATCGGCGTGACCAGCTTTTTCCGCGACCCCGAGGCCTTCGCCATTCTGGAGACCGAGGTTATTCCCAAGATTTTCGCTGGCAAACCACCGGGCAGCAGCATCCGCATCTGGGTCTGCGGCTGCTCATCGGGCGAAGAGGCCTACTCCATCGCCATTCTGGTGCAGGACTATCTCGATCG
>JAFGTZ010000070.1 GCA_016938795.1 Chromatiaceae bacterium
GTGTCGCGATCCTGCTCGTCAACACCAGCGACGTTGAAGTCGATCGAGCGAGCACCGTACATGGCCTTGACCATGTTGTTGCCGAAGGAGTAACCAGCCTGCAGCTGCCAGAGATCAGCATCGGCATCGCTCGCCAGATCCTGGTTCTCGTACATGCCGGTCAGGGTGAAGCCGTTCCAGTTGAGCAGACCAAGGCCAAGACGCCACTTGTTGTAGTCGTCATCGATGAGTTCGGCTTCGCTCTGGGCGGTGCTCATGAAGAGTTCGCTGCCCAGCGACTCGTAAGCCAGCGAGGCGTAGAAGGGGCCGTTCTTGTAAACGCCGGCCAGCGAGTAACCCTCGGCGAGGCTGTCGGCGTTGAGGTTTTCGCCGGTCGAGCTGCTGACGGTGGAGCCGCCGCCAACATGGGTCGCGGCGGAGAGCTGGAAGCCGCTGAAGTTGGGGCTGATGTAGGCGAGCACGTTGTCGAGACGCTTGTCGTCAAAGCCGACGGTGCCGTTCATGTCGGCCAGGGTGTCGCCAAACAGCTCAAGATTGCCGGTCGCCATCTTGTAAGGGCTGTCGTGACGACCAACCAGGACGGTACCCCAGTCGCCTGCCAGACCCAGGAAGCTGTTACGCATGCCAACGCCATCAGCGCTGCCGCTATCGGCATCGGCGCTACCTTCTTCGGTCATCTCGACCGCGAACTCGATCTGGTAGATGGCCTTGAGACCGTTGCCCAGATCCTCGGAACCCTTGACGCCGATGCGGTTGGCGCGGCCCGAGCCAGGCAGCGAACCGCCGCCATTCAGACCCCAGCCCTCGAAGCCGTTTTCGATGTCGGCATAGTCGATGGACATGTGCAGCTTGCCGTAAAGGACGGCGTCGGCCATGGCTGCAACCGGAGCGGCCATGGAGGCAGCGACCGCCAGAGTGAGGAGCTTCTTGTTCATGCTGTTCTCCGCTGTTGTGAATTTGTCTCGTTAGACTGCTTTGGAAACCGAGCGCAATCATGCTTTGCGCTGTGAACTATAGAGTACGACAGGGTCGTTTGCAACAGATGGTACGAAAAAAAGACACACTCTGGCAAGGTGTCGTTTTTTTGCATATTAAGCAGCGGTGACAGGGCGGCCTTTCTTCCGGTGCTGTCTTTACGGTTGGCTTGGAGACTCAGGGAAAACGAGTTTTTCCCAAGCGCTTGGCGCTGTCCATGCGATAGGTGCGTCCACACCTAAAGAGGGCTGCGGAGTGGCGGCATCCTGTGCCCTGCGATCCAGTGCATGCCCAGGGTTGTCGAGTCCTTTGGCGTCTGAGGGCGATTGTGGCAAAAAGTGTGCACTTGCCGAATCTGGAATCGAGAGGGCAAAAAAAACCCTGCCGTTTAGGCAGGGCTTTCAAGATGGCTGGGGGACTAGGATTCGAACCTAGGTTGACGGAGTCAGAGTCCGTAGTCCTGCCGCTAGACGATCCCCCAAGAAACTCTTGGCTGTCACAGTAAAATTATTGGTTTGACAGGACAGCCGATCACACGATTAGCGCTTGGAGTACTGCGGACGCTTGCGTGCCTTGTGCAGACCGACCTTCTTGCGCTCAACCTCGCGGGCGTCGCGGGTCAGGAAGCCGGCGCGGCGCATGGGAGAGCGCAGTTCTTCATCATACTTGACCAGGGCGCGGGCAATACCGTGACGGATGGCGCCTGCTTGGCCCGTAGTGCCGCCGCCGGTCACAGTGACGCGAAGATCCACCTTGTCGGCAAGATTCGCGGTCTCAAGCGGCTGGCGAACCACCATGCGAGCAGTCTCTCGACCAAAGAACTGATCAATTGAACGGCCGTTGATGGTAATGTTTCCGGATCCTGCCGTCAAGAAGACGCGGGCAGCGGATGTCTTGCGGCGACCGATGGCGTGTTGTGTCTCCGACATGGTCTGAGTTCCTAAATGTTAAGCTCAAGTGGCTGTGGCTGTTGGGCCTGGTGACCATGCTCGGGGCCGGCATAGACGCGCAGCTTGCGGAACATGGCGCGACCGAGGGGTCCGCGCGGCAGCATTCCCTTGACGGCAAGCTGGATGGCGCGCTCCGGCGCGGTTTGCAGCAGTTTTTCGAGCGACGTGGACTTGAGATGGCCCACGTAACCCGTGTGGCGATAGTACATCTTATCGCTCAGCTTGTTGCCCGTGACACGAATCTTCTCGGCGTTGACGACCACGAGATAATCGCCCGTGTCAACGTGGGGGGTGTACTGGGGCTTGTGCTTGCCGCGAAGACGCTTCGCGAGCTCGCTTGCAAGGCGGCCAAGCGTCTTGCCTTCCGCATCGATCAGATACCAGGCGCGGCGAACCTCGGCGGGTTTGGCGCTAACAGTCGTCGTCATGTCCTTCGCTCCGGGAAGTCCACGCGAGGGGTCGCGCGGGCCGTGAAATCGTTGTCTGCGTCGAGAAAGACCGCGAATTCTACGAGAGCATTTCGGCAAATGCAAGACCCTTGGCGCGATTCATTGCTGACATCGCGCCTGCGGGATCCAAATCCGGGGCGTAGAGGCCCTGAATCGAGCCCTCCGGGCTGTCAAAGAGTACCATGTTTCGTGCGCTGGCCATGACGGCTTGCGCGGCTTTCACTCGATCCGCAACCCCGCATCGCGCTCCAGATTCATGAATCCCTCAACTCCATCTGCTCCTCTGTCCTCATCTGCGTCCAGAGACGCCGAGCTGCTCAGGCTCGCTGATCAGTGCGTCAAGTGCGGGCTCTGTCTGCCGCATTGTCCAACCTATGCCAAGGGCCGTAACGAGGCCGACTCGCCGCGCGGGCGCATCGCCTTGGTGCAGGGCTGGGTGAGCGGGGAGTTGAGGCTTGATGCGCGACTTGCCGCCCATCTCGACGGCTGCCTGCTGTGTCGCGCCTGCGAGCGTGCCTGCCCCTCCAAGGTGGCCTACGGTCGGCTGATGGATGGGGCGCGCGCGCGTCAGGCCGAGCAAGGGGCCTTGTGGCGGCGTTGGCTGGGGTGGAGCGCCTTGAGCCTGCTTTCGGATCGGCGCGCAGTGGCCGGGCTGGGCGGGCTTGCGCGACTCTCTCGGGTGCTTATTCCCGGCCAGCGGCCCGGCCACTGGCCGAGCCGCTGGCGCCTGCCGCGCTGGCTCGAACCCTATTGGCGTCTGGCCGGGGTGTTCGGGCGCGGGGCCTTCCGGGCGGCACGCCCGGAGGGGGCTGGCGAGCGCGCCATCCATCTCTTCGTGGGCTGCATGGAGGAGCAGGCGCAAGGCGCCGCCGTGGCGGCGACCCTGGCGGTGTGCGCGCGGCTCGGCATTGAGGCGCGCATTCCCGGCCAGGCGCTCTGTTGCGGCGCCCTGCTGCGCCACAACGGCCAGCCGGCGGCGGCCGATCGCCAGCGCGCGCGCTGCGTGCGGGCGCTTGGCGATGGGCGAACCCTGGTCGGTTTTTCCACCGCCTGCGTGGCCGAGCTGCGCGAGGCGCCCGAGTTGAGCGCCACCTGGGAACTGTGCGATTTTCTGGTTGCCCAGCCCTGGCCCGCCGGGCTCGCACCCCGCTCGCTCAGTGCGCGGGTGCTGGTGCATCGGCCCTGTTCGCGGCGAAATTTGGTTGGCGATGCGGATGGCGTCGAGCGGCTGCTGGGGCGCATCCCGGGGCTTGCGGTCGAGCCCCTTGAGGATGGTGGTCAGTGTTGTGGCGCGGCGGGAACCTATGTGTTGCGCGAGCCCTCCATGTCTCAACGCCTGCTCGCCGATCTGCTCGCCGTGATCCGGCGCGAGTCGCCGGACTATGTGGTGACCACCAATGCCGGCTGCGCCCTGCAGCTTGCCGCCGGTGTGCGCGAGGCGGGGCTGGCGGTCGCGGTCTGTCATCCCGTGGAACTGCTCGCGCGCCAGCTTGACGTCGCTCGGGCTTGACCGCTCGCGACTTGACTGGCGCGCGCCGCTGTCCCTGGGCATTGCGTCATCATCAACCCTCTGTTTTGCAAGGAGCTATCCAACATGCCGACACGTCGATTTACCCCGGTCGATCATCTGTTGATCAATGCAGACCTGGCCCTGCGCACCCTCTTTGGGCGTCCGCGCGTCACCGAGCGGCGCAACCCGGCCGCCGGTCTTGGCGAGGCCGATCTGGGCGAGGATCAGCGCCGTCATGTGGGGCGGCTGATGCGCATCAACCACACCGGCGAGGTCTGCGCCCAGGCGCTCTATCAGGGGCAGGCGCTCACCGCGCGGCTGCCCGAGACCCGCGAGCGTCTGGAGCGCTCGGCACGCGAGGAAAACGATCATCTCGCCTGGTGCGAGGAGCGTCTCGACGAGCTGGGCAGCCGCAAGAGTCTGCTCAATCCGCTCTGGTACGCCACCTCCTTCGGGCTGGGCGCGCTTGCCGGAGTGGCGGGAGACAAGTGGAGTCTGGGCTTCGTGGTCGAGACCGAGCGTCAGGTCGAGGACCATCTCGATGCCCATCTGGCCGAGATTCCGCTTCAGGACGCACGCTCACGCGTCATTCTGGAGCA
>JAFGTZ010000464.1 GCA_016938795.1 Chromatiaceae bacterium
ACGGCATCCTGAAAATCGAGGATGCCGGGGTTCTCGGTGTCGAGCCGCATGAGGTTGCGCGAGTGATAATCGCGATGCACGCAGACCCGTGGCTGCTCCAGGGCGCTCGCGATCAGCAGGCGCTCGGCGTCATCGAGCAGGGCCTGCTCAGCCGCACTGAGTCTCAGGCCCAACAGCCCCTCCAGAAACCAGTCGCGAAAGATCGCCAGTTCGCGCGCGAGCAGGGCGGCGTCATAGGGCGGCAGATCCGCTCCCGCATCGCGCGACTGCCAGCGCAGCAGCGCCTCGATGGCATCCTGATAGAGGGCATTCGCGGTTGCAGGCCCCAACGCGCCGAGATAGGTGCGATCACCCAGGTCATCGAGCAGCAGAAAGCCCTGCTCCAGCGAAGCGGCATGAATCGCGGGCGTACGCAATCCGCTCGCGCGCAGCCGTTGCGCAAGCCTCACGAAGCGCGTGCAATCCTCGGGCGGCGGCGCGTCCATGACGATGCGGCTGTCTGCGCCGAGGTAAAGACGCCAGTAGCGACGTGCGCTTGCATCCGCCGAGGCGGGCGCAAGCCGGTAGTCGGCCTGCCCCAGAAGGCCGCCGAGCCAGGCATGAAGCTGTTCGATCCGATCCGACACAAATGACTCTCGCTGTTGCAGTTGCAGGTGGGCGGCCCGGGCGCGGCTGTCGCGATTCATTGATGCCAAGGCCGGAATGTGCCATGGTTGCAGCCCCTAACCGCTCCGTCCAGTGACCCGCCCCAAGACAGATTGCGATCATGGTCGATTTCAGACAGCGCGCGCGCCCCACGGCGCTGCTTATCCTCCTGATCCTTGCCCCCTCGATCCAGGCCGAGACGCGCGCGAGCGAGCTGGCGGATCTACGTCCCATCAGCCCCGCGCCGGTTGCCACTGACCTCGCGCCACTCGAACAGCTTGCCCCCGCCTCGCCAGTTGTCTTAACGCCAGCGCAGGCCGAGGCGCGTCTCCACCAGGGGCTCGACTGGACCTTTTGCGGACCGCGTCGCAACGGCAGCGGAGCACCCGTCAAGACAGAGGATGCCAGCGCACGCGCGCTGCCGGTCGAGATTCTGGCCGACCGCGTGGACTACGACCAAGACCAGGATCGGGTCGAGCTGCGTGGCGAGGTTGAGATGACGCAGGGCACCCAGTGGCTCGGCGCCGACTGGGCGAGCTACGACCGCGCCACCGGCCAGACCCAGGCGCGCGGGCGGGTGCGCTTCGAGGACCAAGGGCTACGCCTGCTCGGCGAGGCCGCCGACTACAACCTCGAGAGCGCCCAGGGCTGGGTCGAGTCGGTGCTCTATCGCGTCTGGGGTAACGCCAATCTGCGCGGCAGCGCCGCCCGCGTCGAACGGCTCGACGCATCGCGCAGCCGCTTCGAGGATCTGATCTACACCAGCTGTCCGCCGGGACGCGCCGACTGGTCGCTGCGCGCGCGCGAGCTGGAGCTCGATCAGGCGAGCGGTCTTGGCGTCGCCCGCCATGCCCGCGTGCGCATTGGCGGCGTGCCGGTGTTCTACACCCCCTATCTGCGCTTTCTGATCGACGATCGGCGGCGCAGCGGTCTGCTGATTCCCAGCTTCGGCTCCTCCGACAGCCTGGGCACCGACATCACCGTGCCTTACTACTGGAATATCGCGCCCAATCTGGATGCCACGCTCAGCCCCAGGTTGATGAGCAAGCGCGGACTCATGCTCGGGGCCGAGACGCGCTATCTCTCGGCCAGCCAGTCCCTGGTCATCAACGGCGAGCTGCTGCCCGAGGACCGCGAGGCCCCCGAGGAGGGGTTGCGCGGGGCGCTGCGCATCGAACAAAGCGGACGCTTCGGCGCGCGCTGGGGAACCCTGGTGGATTATGCCCAGGTGTCGGACGATACCTATCTTGTGGATTTCGGCAATCGTCTAGACACCACCAGCACGCGCAATCTCAGCCAGCGCGCCGATCTTTATTACAGCGGCCAGGGCTGGATGCTGCTCGGGCGCGTGCAGCAATTTCAGACCGTGGATGCAGGCATCGCGCCCGCCAACCGGCCCTATGACCAGTTGCCGCACATCGAACTCACCTTAACCCCGCAGCAATGGCGCGACTGGCTCGAATACCGCTTCGTTGCCCAATACGACTATTTCGACCATGATGTCGTGACGCACGGTCACCGCTTTGTGGCCGAGCCTGCCGTGCGCCTGCCGCTGCGGCGCGCCTACGGGCACCTGATTCCGGGCGCGCGCCTGCACTACAGTGCCTATGCGCTCCAGGAGCAGACAGCCGGGCGGCCCTCGGACTTCACACATCTCATCCCCACCCTGGATCTCGACGGCACCCTGGTGTTCGAGCGCGAAACCCGCTGGCTCGGCAAGCCTGCGCTCCAGACCCTGGAGCCGCGTCTGTACTATGTCTACACCCCCGAGGTGGAACAGTCCGACGCGCCGCTCTTCGACACCACCGCGCTCGACTTCGGCTTCTCCAGCCTCTTTCGGCCCAATCGTTTCACCGGACATGACCGCATCGGCGACGAGAACCGTCTTACCCTGGGGCTGACCTCGCGCACCATCGCCGAGCGCACGGGACGCGAACTGCTGCGCGCCAGCATTGGCCAGATCCACTATTTCGACGAGCGCCGGGTCGGGCTCGATGGCAGCGCCAGCGGCGAGAGCGACTTCAGCTCCGCCATCGCGGGCGAGTTCTCGGCGCGCATTCTCGATCACTGGAGCGCGCGCGCCAGTCTGCAATGGAACCCGCATGCGAGCGATGACGGCTGGGAGCGGCGCGTGCTTCAGCTTCACTATCAGACCCCGAACGAGCGCCTGCTCAACCTGAGCTATCGTTTCAACAGTGCCGGCGATCCGAGCGAGGATTACGAGGACACCGATCTCTCCTTCAGCCTGCCACTCGGGGGCGAGACGCGCCTGGTGGGACGCTGGCTCTATTCGCTGCTCAACGAGGAGACCATCGAGGCCTTTGCCGGCGTCGAGGTCGGGCGCTGCTGCTGGCGGCTGCGGCTGCTCGGACAGCACCTCAAGACCAGCGCCGAACGCGACGCCAGCACCAGTGTCATGCTGCAACTGGAACTGGCCGGTCTCGGCTCGCTGGGCAACCGCATCGACTCATTCCTGGAGCGAGGAATCCATGGTTATCACACGGACTAGGGCGCCGCGCGGACGCCCCTTCATGCCTCGCCAGACGCCAGCCACGCGCGCGCTCTGGTCTCTTGCGCTCATGCTGTGGGGGCTGGCGTGCCTCTACCCCATCGACACCCGTGCGGGCATTCAGGAACTCGATGCCATTGTCGCCGTGGTGAACGACGACGTGGTGGTGCGCAGCGAGCTCGAGCGCGAGATTGCCCTGGTGCTGCCCCAGATGCAGCGCCAGGGCACCGAACCGCCGCCGCGCGCCCAGCTCGAACGCCAGGTGCTCGAACGACTCATCCTCAAGCGTTTGCAGCAGCAGCGCGCGCGCGAACTCGGCATCGAGGTCGATGAGGCAACGCTCGACGAGGCGCTCGGCAACATCGCTGCGCGCAACGCCCTGAGCCTGCCCGAACTTCAGGCCACCCTGGAGGCCGGCGGCATCGCCTACGCCGATTTTCGCGAAGATACCCGCATGCAGATCCTCACCAGCCGGCTCCAGAATCAGGAGGTGGTGAGCAAGATCCAGGTCAGCGACGCGGAGATTGAGCGCTTTCTGGCGCGCGAGGCGAGCACGCTCATCGAGCGCGAACAGGTGCGTTTGCAGCATATCCTCATCGCCCTGCCCGAGGATCCAGGCCCGCAGCAGATCCAGGCCGCCGAAACCAAGGCCCGCGCACTGGTCGCCAAGCTGCGCGCCGGGGCCGATTTTGCGGCCCTGGCCGCGCGTGAATCCGATGGACGCAACGCGCTCGAGGGGGGCGATCTGGGCTGGTTCGAGATTGGCGCCGTGCCTACCCTGGCCGCCGATCTGGCCCTGAGCCTCGCCGAGGGCGAGGTGAGCGACCCGCTGCGCAGTTCCAGCGGCTTTCACATCCTCCGCCTCAGCGGCATCAAGGCGGCGCCCCCGCCCCAGGTGGTCGAAACCCACGCACGCCACATCCTTCTGCGCACCAACGAGCTGGTCTCGGACGACGACGCGCGGCGCCGGCTCGAACAGCTGCGCCTGCGGCTGGTGGGCGGCGAGGACTTCGCCCTGCTGGCGCGTGCCGCTTCGGACGACACCGGCTCGGCCCTGCGCGGCGGCGATCTTGGCTGGGTGGGGCCGGGCGATACCGTGCCCGATTTTGAAAAGGTCATGAACGCTCTGGCCCCCAATGCCATCAGCCAGCCCTTCAAGACCCCCTTTGGCTGGCATCTGGTGCAGGTGCTCGAACGGCGCGAACAAGAGGGCGGCGATGAGCTGATGCGCCTCAAGGCACGCGAGGCGCTGCAACGCCGCAAGGCCGAGGAAGCGGTGGACGACTGGCTGCGTCAACTGCGCGACGAGGCCTATGTGGAAATCCGTCTCGACGACCTCGCGGAGGACTAGACGCCATGTCGATCTGTCTGGCGCTCACGCCCGGCGAACCCGCGGGCATTGGCCCCGATCTGGCGGTTCGTCTCCTTGCCGATCCGCCGCCCTTCTTGCAGGGGGTGCGATTGGTCGTGGTGGCCGATCCCGAGCTGCTGGCCGAACGTGCCCGCGCCCTGGGGCTCGCACTCAAGACCGTCCCCTTCGATCCGGCGCGCGCTCCAGCCGAGCACGCATCCGGCACCATTGAAGTGCTCGCCGTCGCCCTGCGCACCCCTGCTATCCCAGGCCGGCTCGATGCAACCAATGCCGCCTATGTGGTCGAAACCCTGGAGCGCGCCTGCGATGGCTGTCTTGCCGGCGCCTTCGACGCCCT
>JAFGTZ010000465.1 GCA_016938795.1 Chromatiaceae bacterium
ATGAGCACCGCCGTGGCGCGGTCGTCGGGTCGCCACAGGCGCGTGGTGAGCGCGCCCAGCGGCAGCGAACAGGCGCTGATGATGCCCATCCAGAAGGCCTGCCAAGCCATGCTATCAGACATAGTCAAGACTCTTTCGCATTTGCCGGGATCCGCGAGGATTCGCGACTGTTCATGGAACGGTAATGGACAAGGTGAGCGTGGATACGACAGGCTTGCGCCTCGGTCACCAGGTTTCTACCAAATCACACTTGGATTTTACGGTGAGGGTTGGGGGATGCACACGGGGGTGTCAGCGGCAGGGATGCCGCTGTCAAGCCTCCAGGGATGGATTCATGGCGTCCCCCGTGGCCATCACCCAGCCCGGAGCGCATGAGGAAAACCGATGCGCAATAAGTTTCACCATCAGGAGGCAGCGGCCATGAAACGACTCATTTTCAGTGCCAGTCTTGGCGCCCTGGCGCTCTTGGGCTGCACCCAGGAGACCCAGAACAAGATCGGGCGTTCGCTTCAGAACTGGACCGGCTCGAACGGCGTGCTCGAGGTCTACTCGGGCGGTCAGCTCGTCAAACGTTTCATCAAGATCGACAAACTTACCACGGCCAGCGCTACCCAGGGCGCCGGTAGCCGACCCTATCGGTTTGCCTACGGCGTGCTCGACGCCAATCTCAATGGCCAGCAGGACGATAACGAGCGCAAGGTCTATTTCGAGATCAGCGACTACTCGACCAATTATATCTTCTACGGCGAGCCCGGACTCTAGAGGCGAGCGGTCGCATTGGCGCGCGGACCGGAGCGGCGCGCGCCGAATCGAGTAGAATGCCCGCTTTTTGCGAGCGGACTCTTTAGCCATGGGATTCAAATGCGGCATCGTCGGCCTGCCCAATGTCGGCAAATCAACCCTCTTCAACTCCCTGACCAAGGCCGGCATTTCGGCTGAAAACTATCCCTTCTGCACCATTGACCCCAATGTGGGCGTAGTGCCGCTGCCCGATCCGCGACTCGATGTCATTGCCGGCATCACGCGCCCCGAGCGGACCCTGCCGACCACCATGCAGTTTGTTGACATTGCCGGGCTGGTGGCCGGAGCCTCGAAGGGCGAGGGGCTGGGCAACAAGTTTCTGGCCAACATTCGCGAAACCGACGCCATCGCCCATGTGGTGCGCTGCTTCGAGGATGATGATGTGATCCATGTCGCGGGCGGTGTCGATCCGCTGCGCGACATCGAGG
This sequence comes from Chromatiaceae bacterium, assembly GCA_016938795.1. Classification (GTDB taxonomy): domain Bacteria; phylum Pseudomonadota; class Gammaproteobacteria; order Chromatiales; family Chromatiaceae; genus Marichromatium. The sequence continues at coordinate 1,230 of JAFGTZ010000465.1, forward strand.
TCATCAACACCGAGCTGGCCCTGGCCGATCTGGAAAGCGTCGAGAAGGCGCTCGATCGGGCCCAGCGTGCGGCCAAAACGGGCGACAAGAAAATCCTTGGGCGCAAGGCGCTCCTGGAGCGGGTGCGCGACGGACTCGACGCGGGCCGCCCGGTGCGCGCCCTGGGGCTCGATGAGGATGAGCGCCAGGAGCTGCGCGATCTCTTTCTGCTGACCGCCAAACCCACCATGTACATCGCGAATGTGTCCGAGGATGGTTTTCGCGACAACCCCCTGCTCGATGCGGTGCGTGAGCTGGCCGCCGCCGAGGGCGCCGAAGTGGTGGCCGTGTGCGCCGCCATCGAGTCCGAGATTGTCGAGCTGGAGGAGGCCGAGCGCGCCGAGTTTCTCGCCGAGCTCGGGCTCGACGAGCCGGGCCTGAACCGTGTGGTGCGCGCCGGCTATCGGCTGCTGGGGCTCGACACCTATTTCACCGCCGGTCCCAAGGAAGTGCGCGCCTGGACCATCCCCGCCGGCGCCCGTGCGCCCCAGGCCGCCGGGGTCATCCATACCGATTTCGAGCGCGGCTTCATTCGCGCCGAGGTGATTGGCTATGAGGATTTTGTCGCCTGCAAGGGCGAGCAGGGCGC
>JAFGTZ010000466.1 GCA_016938795.1 Chromatiaceae bacterium
CGCCTCGCTGTAGCCGCGCTCGTACATCCGGCGGATGAGGCGGAATTTCCAGCCCTTGAGCGTTTCAGCTTCGTCGGCCACTTTAGCTTGAATCTGCGCCATGCTAGCCACAAGGCACTTCCTGTGGAAGCGGCTTTCAGCCGCGAGAACCCCGCGCTGAGGCTGAGAACCTGGCGAGAACCCCGCGCTGACGTCGAGAACCTGGGATCAGCACTAACCGGCAGGCGCGGTGGCGCGCTGGTCGGCAAGGGTCTCGCTATCGGCTCGCGGCTGGAAGCCGCTTCCACGGGTTTTCACTGCTCACCTCGACAGTCAGCTTTCTGGTTCCGATTCAATAGGTTCCAGAGGCGCCTCCGAAAACCGCTCAAGCAAGGCCGCGATGATGGCCAGGCGCTCGGTCTCGTTCATGTTCGCCAATCCGGCAGCAATCCGCTCCGCCTGCGCATTTGCAGCCTCGCGCTGGGTTTCCGAAAGCTCAATCACATGGCTGAGCTCGCCACGCAGCGGATCAACCCGCTTCAAGAGCACCGCATCTCGGCTCTGTGCCGCATCAGGCAAGGCCGCCCGCAGCCGTTGCAGATCGCGCAGCTGCTCGGCAAGGCCGGCCAAGCGCGCCTCGGCCTGCAAGCGGTTCGAGTCGCGCCACTTTCTCGCCGGTGCGCCACCGAGCAAGGCCATGATGGATTCGAGCCATTCCTCATGACTGCGAAAACCCGCATCAGCCAGACGCCGGACAAAGGCGGCCAGCGCGCCGCGCTCGGGCGCATAGACCTCAAGGCCGCGATAGCGCTTGGCGAGCATGTGGCGCATATCCGCAAGTTCGCACTCAGGCGCATCAAGCAGTACCTCACCCAAACGCCCGCGCCATTCATCAAGCAGCTTGGGGTAGGCATCGCGCAGTTCATGCAGCACGGCCACAAGACGCTTGCTGAACGAGACAACCGCACCAGAGTCCTGAGCAGCGAAGTCTTCGGGACTTACACCACACAGACGCGGCAAATCCTCGAACAACAGCGCACCAGGGCGCTTTGCCTGACGGAAGAGGCGCGCCACCGCCCGGGCCTCCTCGCTCAGCCCCACAGCCTCCTGGCTGTATTCGGGAAGCTGAGCAATAAAGCGCAACAAGGGGCGAGCCACATCAAGCGGACTGGCCTGTTGCTCAAGGCGTCCCACGATGGATTCCAGATACTGCTCGAAGAGCTCGCCACGCAGACCATCGAGCGCGTAACGCTCCAGCGCAAAGAGACCAGGCCGCCGGCACAGCAACTCGGCCTGTTCCAGACCAAGACGCTCGCAAAAGACCCCTTCCTGATAGAGCGCCACTTCACGCCGGTTGGCCAGCAGATAGGCCACCAGCAGGATGGGCAGCACTCCGAGACGCACACCATAGGGCTTGCCCTGCAAGCGCGCGTAAATCGTGCTGACCTCTACCTGGCGTTCGCCATCGTCCCCAAGACTCTCGGTGATGGCATCCCAAAGCGGGCGCAAGGCGCAGCGATCCTCGGCGGGTGGCGCGAAAAAGCCATAGCGCCCCGCCTCCTCGCGATGCAAACCGCTTTGCTTCAGCAGGGACAGATAAAGGCTTTTCTCGGCCGGATCCTTCTCAATGCCGAGATTCGGCTGCTCGGCGGCCTCAAGCATGGCCGCGAGCAGACGCTTGCGCCCGGTGGCGGCGCTTGGCGAAGGATGGGCGCGATTGATGAGTTCGTTGCGAATACGCGGCGCCTTGGGAAAGCAGCGCCCCTCAACCCACTCCGAGAGCGCGACCTGAAGCGCGCGTCGGGTGCGAATCTCGCGCCACTCGCCGCCCAGATTCCAGCGCAAGGCGCTGGGCTCCTCGATCAGGGTGCGCAGCAGTGCCAGCGCCTCGGCCTCGGCGCTCGCCAGCCATTCGCGATGTTCGCGTTGCGCCACCGGGTCTTGATGCAGCGCGGCATGGTGGCGCGGCAGCTCATCGAGCGCCTGCCAGTGGTTCACCCGTTCGCGCAATTGCTCGGTAAAGGGACAGAGCGCGATCACCGCATCCGCAGGCGCCTGGGAGACATCGGGCGTTTCATCAGGCTCGGCCAGATAAAACCAGAGCGTGAGTTCCTCGCCACGCTTTGCGCCCGGCTTGGGCGGCCAGGTCTCGCGCGAGACAAAGCGCGGCATGAACAGTCGCAGCGTGCCCCAGTCGATCGACACACGGCGCGCCACCAGCGGATCGAGCGGCGCCAGCGCGTTGAGCACCTCGGGAAGCGCGCGTTGCTGCTGCGTTGCCAGCGCCTCGCGCAAGGCGCCCTGAAGGTCGAAGTCGCTACCCTGCCAGACGCGATACTCACGGGCATAGGCACGAAAATGTATGAGCGACTCACGCTCCAGGCGACCGAGCAGCGCCTCGGTTTCGGCGCCAAAGAGCTGTTCGAGCAGGGGCAGCGAGGCCTTCAGGCCGCGTTGCGCGCCGATGAGATTGAGCAGACCGATGGTTTTGAGCAAGCGCGCGGCGGGATCCTGCTCATCGGCCTGGTGCGTAAAACGCTCCAGCGCGGTGAGCACCTCGATCCAGCGGTGATGGGTGAGCGCATCGCTAAAACCGCCCGCTTGGTTGAGCAGAAAATAGTCGAACAACTCCCAGGGCTCGATCCACTCGCCCATACTCAGCACATCGAGACGCCGGCGAAACCCAAAAGGCTCGCTGCTGGCCAGATAGGAAAAGAGCGTGCGCTCGTTTTGCGCCACCTTCTGACAGAGCACCGGCAAAATCAGCAAGGTGAGAGGATGGAGCGGATAACAGCTGGCGAAAAGTCCGCACGCGGCCTCGGGCGCCAGACCAAGCGGCAAGGCGGATTCGGCCTCAAGCGCCTCCACGGCCTGAGCGATGCGCTGCTCGCACGCCTCGCTCAGTGCGCACGCGCGCTCGAAGGCGGCGGCCACCAGACGCAGGGCTTGCTCGGCGGGTTCGAGAAAGGCAATGGTCTCGAAGCGGCCCTGAATTTTTTGCCACTCGTCACGCAAACTTGCGCCAAGACGCGCGCCATACTGCTCGAACGCCTGATGCAGCATGACCAGTAGCACAAGCGGCGCGGGCGGCGCATTGGCCGATTCCTCAGCGAGCAGCTGCAGCAGATGCATCTCGCGGTGCTGGGGATGATAGGCCTCATATTCGAGAAATTTGCCAAGCTCATCGAGTTCAATGAGCACCCCTGCCCCACCCGCCTCGTGCCAGGCGGTGCGCACCTGATGCAGCAGATTGAGCACCACATCCAGACCAATGCCGGGGCGGGCCACAGCCTCGACCCGGCGCGCCAGTGTTGCGGGCAGCCCGTGCGACCTGACCGCATGCGCCAGGGCGCGCAGCAACTGGCGGGCCAGCGAATCGGGAATGCCATTGACGGCCACACGCAAATACCCCCGCGTGCCCTTGATCGCCCCCCGGATCTGGGCGGCCAGAGCCTGATCGCTGGCACCGAGACGCGCCTGAGCGGCGCGCGCACGCGCATCCTCGGGATGGGCAAGCAGCGCCCCTGCAAAGAGCGCGCACGCCGACTTGCCCGATCCATAGGGGCCGACAAGGGCCAGAGCGCGCGTGCGCCGCCCCTCACCCAACCCCTCGGCGAGGCGGCGCAGCGCCTCGCGCGCGCGCGAGGTGGGCACATAGTTCGCCACCAGATCGAGCGCCTCGGCATCGCGGTCGAGATTCACCGAGCGGCTGAAGCTTGGTTGCAGGCGGATGGAATCGGCAAGTGTCAGGGTGTCAGGGGCATTCATCGCGCGGCATCCCGGCGGTAATACTCGACCAGCAGCCTGAGCGCATCGGGCGGCTCAGCCAGCCGATAGAGTTGATGCACACCGGCCGTATCGCGCAGCTCATAACACCCCGGCCAGCCTTCCATGACGTGCGCCAGCACGGCCATGAAGCCGTCCTCGCTGAGCCGGAAAACCGCGCCCGGCGCGGCCCAGCCGAGGGTGTTCGGGTCGCCGTAAAGCAACTGACGAATCGGCAGAGCCGGCATTTCGGGTTCGGCAGCGAAGCGCTCGGCGAGCGCAAAGGCCAAGGCGATGGGTGGCAGATAGGGGCGCGCCCGGCGCGGACTGCGATAGCCGCCACCCGGCCCTGGCTCGTGCTCGATGAGGCGCAAACCGGCCAGCAGTGCGTCGAGCTGCTCCTCGCCAAGACGCTGACGGCGCGCACCGCCCCCCTTTGCGGCAGGCTCTCCAGCACCGCGCAGGAGCGCGGGCGCATAGAGCCGCAACAGGGTCGAGAGATCGGACTTCAGGGTGGTCTGGGCGCGCGTGATACCGAGTTCACGCTCCACGAAATCGGTCAGCGTCTGGCGCAGCTCGGGCTCGCCAAAGCGCGGCATGGCGAAGCGATTGAAAAACCAGAAAAACCCCGTTGCCAGTTCGGCATTGGAGGCGATCAGCCAGTGGATGATCCAGAGCGTGGCCTCGTCTTCCAGATAGGGATCGCCCGCATCGCCCAGAATGGTTTCGCCCAGCGGTGTCAGGCGAGCGCCCGCGTCATGAAAGACGGCCACCACACCCGTAACCTGCAACCAGTACTGCATGGCGCTGACCATGTTGCGCCCCACGCCCAGCTCGACCATGGCGCGCTCGGGCTCGGAGAAGATCGTCGGGTAGGCGAGAATGGCCTCGGCCCCCTTGGTGAGCCAGGCATGGCGCAAGGGGAAGGTTTCGTGCCGCCCGAAGGCCGTCCGCTCACGGGAGAGCTTCAGCATGCCAGTTTTCTCAGGCGGCTCACGGCGGCGATGATGCGATCGGCCGCCTCGTCAATCTCGTCGGCTTGATGGGTGCGGGCAAAGCTCGCACGCACGGCGCCGTGCAGGGCCTCGTCATCGAGCCCCATGGCGCGCAATGTCGGCGATGGATCGATGGTGCCCGCCGAGCAGGCCGCGCCGGATCCCAGGGCGACGCCATCGGCGAGCTGATTCATGAGCGCGCTGTTGACGATGCCCGGAATGGAAAAACTCAGGATATAGGGCGAGCTGTGCGCCGGATCGCCGTGAATGCGCAGCTGCGGCAGATGGGCTTGCAGACGTTCGAGAAAACGTCCGCGCAATTCGGCCACATGCTCCAGTGCCGAGCGGCGCTGCTCGGCGGCGAGTTGCAGGGCCGTACTGAGGCCGAGAATCTGATGGGTTGCCAGGGTGCCGGGGCGCAGCCCAAATTCCTGCCCGCCGCCTTGCATGATGGGCCGCAGCCGCAGCCGGCGCCGATTACGAACGATGAGGCAGCCGCTGCCCTTGGGGCCATGGAACTTGTGCGCCGAGACCGCCAGCAGATCAATGGGGAGCGCGTCAAGCCGGATGGGGAACTTGCCCGCTGATTGCGCCGCATCGACATGCAGCAAGACCCCGGCATCGGCGGCAATCGCAGCGACTTCGTCAAGCGGCTGAATGGCGCCGGTCTCGTTGTTGATGTGCTGAATCGAGACCAGCAAGGTATCGGGGCGCAGGGCCGCGCGCAGCTCGGCGGGATCGACACGCCCGCTCGCATCGGGTTGGAGACGGCTAAGCTCAAAGCCCTCGCTGGCGAGCGATTCGGCGCAGGCGAGCACCGAGCGGTGTTCCATGGCGGAAACGATCAGATGGCGCCCGCGCTTGGCATGGGCGAGCGCCAGGCCGCGCAGCGCGAGATTGTTTGCCTCGGTGGCGCCAGCGGTGAAGACCACTTCGTCGGCATCGCAGCGAAACTCGGCGGCGATGTCCGCGCGCGCCTCGGCAACCAGGGCTGCGGCCTGGCGGCCAAGGGCGTGCTGATGCGCCGAGGGGTTGGCGTCGGAGTCGAGCAGATGCGTAACCATCCGCTCGATCACCCTCGGATCAACAGAGGTTGTAGCCGCAGCGTCCAGATTGATCAATGCATGCTTAGCGCGCATTCCTTTCGACATAACGGATGGCCCCCTTGCCGGAAGTCCGCGAATTGTTAACGAATAATGATAAAAGAAAGCCGCCAATTGGTCAGCCATCATCGAGTGAAAGGTTCAAAAAATCCTCGACCCCCATGACCCGAGGCACCAGCCGCCCGGAGGGACCGGGGCGCATCCACACCACCTGACGGTCGTGATTTGGCCCATGGCTGACATGAATCGGCTGATTGACCCCATAGAAATAGAGCCGATCAAAAGGCGTTTCGCGCACCACCCATTGCGCCACTTCGAGCATGTTTTCGTCCTCGACTAGAAGATCGACTGCCGCGCCCAGACGCGCGCAGATGGGATTGCCGAGACGGTTGAGTTCATGCGCGGCGTGCTGGTCGCGCTTGGGGTCGATGCGCCCCGGAATGAGCCGGGCGAGTTCGGGCGAGCAAAAACCATAGGTCAAACGGATCATGCCAAAGTAATCAATCAGCGGATCGAGCACCAGACGCGCGAGATCCTGCAGGGCATCGTAGCTTGTACTTTGACGCGGGCGGTTCTCCAGTCCGGTGACGGCCTGGGTCTCGCCACACTCGATCAGGTCGCGAAAACGCAGATAGCGTCCACAGGGATCGTCAAGATCGGGAATAACGCCGCTGCGCACCAGTCGAAACCCATCGATCGCCCAGCGCTCGCGCGCCAAGGTCTCGCGGAAACGGCGCGGCGGCGGGCCATAGCCGCTGAAATCGAAGAGCGCAAGCGCATCGAGCGCCTCCTCGAAGGCGAGCTGCTCGGGATAGTGCGGAAACTCCTCGTTGATATAGCGCGACTTGTGAAAGAGATAGGGCGGCTCGTGTTCCTCGCCGTAGAGAAAGTCCTCCCAGTCCTGCTCGCGCAGCCGCAGCTTGGTGCGCTCGATCAGACGCGGCAGTGGCTGGCCGACGAAATCGTCGTAGCGCATGAGGCTGAGCTTGCCCGAGTGGAGATGAATCTTGACCAAATCGGCGGCGCTCTCCTCGCCATGCAGGATGAGCCCGGCGCCCACATAGAGCCGCAACAAGGGCGGCAGGCGCTCGACCAGACTGAGATGGAGTTGCAGCGACTGGCCCGGCTCCAGCCAGCCGAGACCGCGCGCGGCGGCCCAGTCGCAGGCGCTGGCCAGGGCCTCGGTGTCGGCGATCTGAAAGAGCCGCGCGCGCGCCTCGGCCTGGGCGCTGGCGTAATCGCCAAAGAAGGCGCGGATGTCGCGTTGCAGGCCCGCATCGAGATGGCTGTAGGGACGACGGCGCTCGAACTGAAGCAGGGCGAAATAGACCGCGAGATCATCGCGCCGCGCCGCACGGGCGCGTTCGAGCTCCTCGGGGTCGTGCTCCTCGGCGAGAATGCGCAATGCCTTCGGCAGGCTGCCAAAGGTCTCGCGCAGCCGCTCCAGCTCCTCCACCTCGCTGGCCTCGGGCGGGCGACCGAGGCTGAGCCAGGTGGCCCAGAGCCGGTCAAGCGGCTCGCGACAGGCCGCGATGCGCTCGGCAAGCCGATCACGCCGCGCACTCGGCTCGGCTGGCGCACGCGGACGGAGCGGGCTAAGCGTGCGGGTGCGGCGGCGGGTGCGTGCGAGCAAAAAGCGCTGCTCGGCCTCCTTGTCGCGAAAGACATAGAGCACCCCGGGCGCGACAGGAATGGGCATCTCGTCGAGCGCCTGCTGCAAAAAGACGCGAATCTCGGTGGAGCTGAAATATTTCTGGAAGGTGCCGCGCTGGGTCATGACCCCGTCGCGAAAGGGCTCACCGCGCGGATCCTGGGGGTTGGCGAGCATGACCGAGACGACTAGCAACCGCTCGGCAAGCGACCAGGCGCGGGTGAGCGCCTCCAGACGCTCGGCGCGATCCTCGATCACATTGATCACAAAGCCAAGATTGACGATCTCGGCCGATTGCACAGGGTCATCCGGCGCGAAATAGGGATCCCAGCCGCTCGCCTCCAGGCCATTCTCGCGCAGTCCGCGCACATCGTCGCCGCGCCCGCAGCCGTAATCGAACAGCCGCCACTGGCCATCGAGAAAGCCATGCCGGGCAAGGCATTGCACCGGAGCGGAGAAGTTGCTGCGCGCCAGCGCGGTGCGCTGACGCGCCGCCGCCCAGTGGCCCCAGAGTGGCGTCTCTTCTTCGCTGGTCTCGGGGGCGCCCTCCTCCAGATTGCCAAGCGGCAACAGCTCGAAGCCTTCGATGCGATAGCCCCGCTCACGCACCAAGGCCAGCCACTGGCGGCGGTAGCCGATGCGGGTGGTCTCATCGAAGAGGCCCAGCGACTCGCAGGCGGCTGTCAGCGCCTCGCACTGAGCGCGGCGCGGATGCTCGGGCGCGAGCAGCAGCTCCTGGCGGTGGAGAATGGGTGGATTGAGCGACTCGGCATAGGTGCGATAGGCCAGTGTCTCGCGCTCCAGATCGACCAGCCAGCTCTCGCGCAGCGCGGGAAAGGCCGCTTCGGCAAAGTCAGGATAGTGCAGCAGGGCGACACTTGGCCCCTCTTGATCGAGCCGCGCCAGCGTGTAGTCTCGCCCCCGCTCCAGCCCGGCAAAGCGTTCGGCCCGCTCGACCCGAGCACGCTGCTCGGGCGCGAGCCGGTCGAGCTGATCGACATGCACATAGAGGCGTCCGGCGACGATCTTGGCGGGGAGCGACATAAGTGTTCAGCGGGCGGTCAGACAGACTCAGGGCGGACATTTCTCGGGCGGCGGGCTCTCCACTCCGGGGCGCGTGAAATCGCGCATCAGGGCATCAATCTCATCCGCGCTCATGGGCTTGCCGATGAGATAGCCCTGCACCTCGCTCACGCCAAGCGCCTCGATAAAATCGCACTGGCGCAGGGTTTCCACACCCTCGGCGATGATGTCGAGCCCGAGACTCTCGCCCATGACCACCACCGCGCGCACAATAGCGCGCGAGCCACGATCCGTGGTGACGTGTTTCACGAAGGCCTGGTCGATCTTGATGGCGTCGATGGGGAAACGCAGCAGATATTCCAGAGATGAATGGCCGATGCCGAAATCGTCGATGGCGATCTTCATGCCATGTTTGCGCAGACAGCTCAGCAGCTCAATGGCGTGCAGGGGATCCTGCATGGCGAGACTTTCGGTAATCTCCAGCTCGATAAGCTGCGGATCGCAGCCGGTTTCGGCCAGAATCCGCTGGATTTCGCCACACAGATCGGCCTCGTGGAACTGACGCACCGAGAGGTTGATGCCCACCCGCAGCGCGCTCCCAGTCTCGGCCCAGCGGCGCGCCTGACGGCAGGCCTCGACCAGCACCCAGTGCCCAACGTCGCCGATGAGACCAAGGTTTTCGAGAATGGGGACAAAGTGCGCGGGCGAGACCAGCCCCCAGTGGGGATGGCGCCAGCGCAGCAAGGCCTCGACGCCGCGCAGGCGACCGCTCGCCAGATCGAGCTGGGGTTGATAGAGCAGAAAGAACTGCTGCTGGTCGAGCGCCAGATGCAGGGCGCTTTCCATGGCCAGGGCCTCGCTGAAGCGGGCGCCGTTGATCTGCGGTGTGGCCAGCACCTGAGGGCGGCCCTGCACCCGCGCGAGCTGTTGCGCATCCTGCGCGAGCGCGAGCAACTGCTTGGCGTCCGAGGCGTGATCGGGGTGACAGGCCGCGCCCGCAGTGAGGGTGAGTACGCACTCCTGCTCGCCCACGAAATAGGGTTGGCGCAGGCCAAACAAGAGTCGCTCGAAACGCGCGTGCGCCTCTTCCAGGTCGGCATCGACCAGCATGACCGCGAACTCGTCACCACCCACGCGCGCCGCCGCCTCCAGTGGCCCCAGCTGCTGCATGAGCCGATGGGCGAGGCGCGTCAGCAGCCAGTCGCCCGCCTCTTCGCCGAGCGCCTCGTTATAGCGATGGAAGCGCGCGATATCGACCCAGCCCACTAGCAAGGCGCCAGCTTGGCCATCGAGCGCATGCAGTCGCTCGCGCACCTGACGCAGAAAAAAGCGCCGGTTGCCAAGCTCGGTCAGCTCATCGTGCAAGGCCAGATAATCAACCAGGCTTTCGGTGCGGCGCATCTCGGTGACGTCCTGAAAGGCGCCGATGACCAGATTGGTGTCCGCCCCCCGCGCTCCACGCTCGCCCACCAGGCGCACCAGACGCTCCACGCTTTCGTCAAGATAGAGACGCAGCTCGACCTCCAGATGGCGCTCGCCCTCGCGCATCAGACGCATGGCGCGGCGCGCACGGCTGCGATCCTCGGGATGCACCAGCGCCATGAAGGCCTCGGCGTCCTCGATGGGGCGCTCGTCGAGTCCGAGCAGACGGCCCGGATCGTCCGACCAATGCAACCGGTTATCGCTGAGCGACCACTCCCAGAACACCAGTCGCGCAATGTGTCGCGCCGAGGCCTCGCGCAAGCGGTTCTGGCGCACCTCGCGATTGAGCGCACTGGCGCGCAGCGCGTAGTAGACGCGCTGGGTGAGCAGCGTCCAGTTGATGGGCTTGGTGATGAAGTCGGTGGCCCCGGCCTCGAAGGCCGAGCGGATGGCGCCCAGATCCTCGGCCCCGGTCAGCATGATGATGGCCACGCCATCGTCGCGATCGAGTTCGCGGATACGGGCGCAAACGGCAAAGCCATCCATGCCCGGCATGACCACATCGAGCAGCACCAGCGCAGGCCGCTCGCGCGCAAAAAGGTCCACCGCCGTGACCCCGTCACCCGCCTCGATGACCTCGAACCCCTCGCGTTCGAGCACCGCTTTGAGCAGGTGACGGGTCGGGCGGTCGTCATCCACAATCAGCAGGCGCTCGATCCTCGACTGCTCAGCACTCTTCAAGCGACTCATCCTCGTGCGCATGACTATCTTGATTAAAGAGAACCAACCGCGACGCTCGCTTCACGGTCGCCGTTCCCAAACCACTATAGTAACCTTTGGCCAGAAAACTATCGCCGCATTCGGAGGATTATCCTTGAACCACCTCGATCTCGATACGCTGGAAGAGCTGCGCGACCTGCTCGATGAGGGACTCAACGAAATCCTTGACGAATTCGTGCTGCACCTCGACGACCAAAAACAGGCACTGGACGACTGCCTTCAGGCCGGCCAGATCGAGGAGTGCGAGCGCATTGCCCATACCCTCAAGGGAAGCGCCGGCAATGTCGGCGCGGCCGCGCTCTCGCGCGCTGCCGCCCGGATCGAGCAACTGGCGCGCGAGAATCAGAGCGAGCAGGCGCGCGCCGAACTCGCCGGACTTGCGGAACTGGCAGCGGTCAGCGTGGCCGAGTTGATCCAGCGCGGCTATCTGCGCCGCTAAGATCCCACAGGAACGGAATTTCCCCAGGAGAAACTCCATGGCACTGGCTCAAGAAGATATTGCCTTCATCAAGGAGCATCTCGGCGAGTGGCTCGCCGAGCAGTCACTTGGCAAACCGCCCGCCGTCTACGAGATCGAGCTGCGCGAGCGCATGGTGCGTGTTGAAGAGGAGCTCAGGCACCAGCGCGA
>JAFGTZ010000467.1 GCA_016938795.1 Chromatiaceae bacterium
TCGACCACAGCCGGGGCCTCAGCCTCAGCCGGAGCGGCTTCCTCGACCACAGCCGGGGCCTCAGCCTCAGCCGGAGCGGCCTCTTCGAGCACAGCCGGGGCCTCAGCCTCAGCCTCAGCGGTCTCCTCGACCATCGCCGGGGCCTCAGACTCAGCCGGAGCGGTCTCCTCGACCATCGCCGGGGCCTCAGACTCAGCCGGAGCAGTCTCCTCGACCACAGCTGGGGCCTCAGCCTCAACCGATGCGGCCTCCACAGGCGCTGCCGGAGCCGGAGGCGGTGTGGTCACGGCCACCTGACCAATGGGCTTCAGATGCTCGGCCACCTGTTCCTGAGTGGGACTTGGGCGATTCATCTCGTCATAATGGCTGGAAACGGCAAAGATCGTGCCGAACACAACCGCAAAGCCCACGCCCCAGACCATGGTCTTGCCAATATCCACGCCTTCGAGCATCGGTCCGAGCCCGAGACGGTTCAGGATTTCATTCATCAGTACCATCCTCTGATCGTCAGTCGAGAGTTTATAAGATTTGATTGACACAAAGCCTGCCTAGGCTGCCTGAAGAGCGACGCGGGTTCAAGGGAGAATCCCCGCGAAGTGACCCACGATGCTCTACAGGCTTCAGCTCAATGCTAGGCCATCGCGGCCTTGCAATCCTTAACATTTAGCGCGCTGCGGTACGGCTTCGCAACCGATACGTTATATTCCATACATTGTTTCGTAGGGAATCGCGATCCTCTCGAACCCTCTTCACATGCTGCCAAGACGTCCCGCCAGGCTTGTGGGGCGCCGCACCTTCCCAGATCGGAGAACGAACACCATGACCCACTACGTCCGCTGGCTGAGCGAGCTTGGAATGGACGATGTCCCCCTGGTCGGAGGCAAGAACGCCTCGCTCGGCGAGATGATCCAGAATCTGACCGACGTGGGTGTCCAGGTGCCGGGCGGCTTTGCGACCACGGCCGACGCCTACCGCGAATTTCTCGCGCGCGATGGGCTCGATGAGCGCATCCAGTCGGTGCTCGACGCCCTGGATGTGGACGACGTCAGCGCGCTCGCCGAGGCCGGCCCGCGCATTCGCGGCTGGGTCATGGAGCAGCCCTTCCCCCCCGCGCTGGAAGAGGCCATCGACGCGGCCTATGCGCGCCTCACCACCGAGGCTGGCAGCGAGGATGTCTCCTGGGCGGTGCGCTCTTCGGCCACCGCCGAGGATCTGCCCGATGCCTCCTTTGCCGGTCAGCAGGAAACCTTTCTGAACGTCCACGGCCTCGACAACATCAAGCACCGTATTAAAGAGGTCTTTGCCTCGCTCTTCAATGACCGAGCCATCGCCTATCGGGTTCATCAGGGCTTCGAGCACCGGCATGTGGCCCTCTCGGCCGGCATCCAGCGCATGGTGCGCAGCGATCTGGCCGCCTCGGGCGTCATGTTCACGCTCGACACCGAGTCGGGTTTTCGCGATGCCGTCTTCATCACGGCCAGCTACGGACTGGGCGAGATGGTGGTGCAGGGCGCGGTCAACCCGGATGAATTCTACGTCCACAAGCCCACCCTGACCGCCGGACGCCCGGCCATCGTGCGCCGCTCTGTGGGCGACAAGGCCATCCGCATGGTCTACAGCGATCCCGAGCACGATGCCCATGTCAAGACCGAGCCGGTGCCCGATGCGCTGCGCCAGCGCTTCAGCATCAGCGACGCCGAGGTTGAGGCGCTTGCCCGTCAGGCGCTTCTCATCGAGCAGCACTACGGACGCCCCATGGACATCGAATGGGCCAAGGACGGGACCGACGGCAAGCTCTACATCGTCCAGGCGCGCCCCGAGACGGTGCAGAGCCGCTCGGGCAATGTCATCGAACGCTATATCCTCGCCGACAGGGGCCCGGTGCTCACCACCGGACGCAGCATCGGCAATCGTATCGGCGCCGGCTGCGCCCGCATCGTCACCAGTCTGGCCGACATGCACCATGTCCAGCCGGGTGATGTGCTCGTCACCGACATGACCGACCCCGACTGGGAGCCGGTCATGAAGCGTGCGGCAGCCATCGTCACCAACCGGGGTGGGCGCACCTGTCACGCCGCCATCATCGCCCGCGAGCTGGGCGTGCCGGCGGTGGTCGGCTGCAACAATGCCACCGATGTGATCCGCGATGGCCAGCCGGTCACGGTGAGTTGCGCCGAGGGCGACACCGGCTTCATCTACGACGGCCAGCTCGCCTTCGAACACAAGACCATCGAACTCTCGGCCATGCCCGAGATTCCGGTCAAGATCATGATGAATGTGGGCAACCCCGAGCGCGCCTTCGCCTTCGCGGCCACGCCCAATGCCGGCATCGGGCTGGCGCGCCTGGAGTTCATCATCAACAACATGATCGGCATCCATCCCAAGGCGCTGCTCGAATTCGACCAGCTCCCCGCCGACCTCAAGGCCGAGATTGCCCCGCGCATCGCCGCCTATGCGAGCCCGCGCGAGTTCTATGTCGCCAAGCTCGCCGAGGGCATCTCCACGCTCGCCGCCGCCTTTGCGCCCAACACCGTCATTGTGCGCATGTCGGACTTCAAGTCCAACGAGTACGCCAACCTCATCGGCGGCCCGCGCTACGAGCCCGAGGAAGAGAACCCCATGATCGGCTTCCGCGGCGCCGGGCGCTATGTGGCCGAGAACTTCCGCGACTGCTTCGAGATGGAGTGCGAGGCCCTCAAGCGCGTGCGCGACGACATGGGGCTCACCAATGTCGAGATCATGATTCCCTTCGTGCGCACCCTCAAGCAGGCCAAGGCGGTGAGCGAGGCGCTGGCCGCGCAGGGCCTTGAGCGCGGCAAGAACGGGCTGCGCCTCATCATGATGTGCGAGCTGCCGTCGAATGCGGTGCTGGCCGAGGAGTTCCTGGAATACTTCGACGGCTTCTCCATCGGCTCGAACGACATGACCCAGCTCACCCTCGGTCTGGACCGCGATTCGAGCCTGGTGGCCGAGCACTTCGACGAGCGCGACCCGGCGGTCAAGAAGATGCTCTCCATGGCCATCAGCGCCTGCCGCGCCCAGGGCAAGTATGTCGGCATCTGCGGTCAGGGGCCCTCGGATCACAAGGACTTTGCCGAGTGGCTGCTCGAACAGGGCATCAGCAGCCTCTCGCTCAATCCCGACACCGTGATCGACACCTGGATCTATCTGGCCGAACAGGCCA
>JAFGTZ010000468.1 GCA_016938795.1 Chromatiaceae bacterium
GCGCGCACGCAGGCGGCCTTCATGGCCTCGTTGATCTCGGTGGCGCCGCAGTCGAGCGCGCCCCGGAAGATGAAGGGGAAGCAGAGGACGTTGTTGACCTGATTGGGATAGTCCGAGCGCCCGGTGGCGATGATGGCGTCGGGGCGCGCCTTGCGCGCCTGATCGGGCATGATCTCGGGAACCGGATTGGCGAGCGCGAGAATCAGCGGATAGCGGGCCATCTTGCCGAGCCATTCGGGCTTGAGCACCCCGGCCGCCGAGAGTCCGAGAAAGATATCCGCGCCCTTGAGCGCCTCGGCCAGGGTGCGCTGCTCGGTGGCGCGCGCATAGCGGATCTTGTAGGGATCCATCTCCTCGACGCGCCCGGCGTAGACCACGCCGGCGATGTCGGTGAGGGTGACGTTCTCGCGCGGCAGGCCGAGTTCGACCAGCAGATCGACACAGGCGAGCGCGGCGGCGCCGGCGCCGGCGGTCACCAGGCGCGCCTTTGACAGCTCCTTGCCCACCACCCGCAGCCCGTTGAGGATGGCCGCCGAGACCACGATGGCGGTGCCGTGCTGATCGTCATGGAAGACCGGAATCCGCATGCGCTCCTTGAGCGCGCGCTCGATGATGAAACAGTCGGGCGCCTTGATGTCCTCAAGGTTGATGCCGCCAAAGGTGGGTTCGAGCCGCGCCACCGTCTCGATGAACTGCTCGGGGTCGTGCTCGTCGATCTCGATGTCGAAGACGTCGATGTCGGCGAACTGCTTGAAGAGCACCGCCTTGCCTTCCATCACCGGCTTGGAGGCCAGGCCGCCGATGGCCCCCAGTCCGAGCACGGCGGTGCCGTTGCTGATGACCGCCACCAGGTTGGCGCGCGAGGTGTAGAGCGAGGCGGCGAGCGGATCTTGCTCGATTTCGCGACAGGCGGCGGCCACGCCCGGCGAATAGGCGAGCGCCAGATCGCGCTGGTTGCCGAGCGGCTTGGTGGCGCGAATCTCCAGCTTGCCGGGCTTGGGGTAGCGGTGATAGTCGAGGGCGCTCTGCTCGAAGGCGTCCGACATGGCAATCTCCAGGGGGTCAGGTGGGTTGGCGGCGCCTTCGCCGACGCCGTCTTGAGTCGAATTATGGGGGGGCGCGCGCCGTGACTCAAAGGCGCGCGTTTCGCATCCGTGTCGCGCACGGCTATCATGACGCATTTGGTTGGGGGCGCGGCGCTCATGCGCATTCATCTCATCGGTGTGGGACGGCGCATGCCGGCCTGGGTCAACGAGGGCTTTGACGACTATGCCCGGCGTCTGCCGCCCGAGTGCGCCCTGCATCTGCACGAAATCGAACCCGCGCGGCGGGTCAAGGGCGGTCGCCCCGAGCGCTACCGGGCCGAGGAGGGCGCACGCATCCTCAAGGCGCTGCCGAAGGGCGCGGCGGTGCTGGCGCTCGATGTGGGCGGGCGCGTCTGGAGCACCGAGACGCTCGCCGCCGAGCTTGGCGAGTGGCTGCGCGACGGGCGCGATCGCGCCCTGCTGGTCGGCGGTCCCGATGGACTGGACGGCGACTGTCTGGCGCGCGCCGAGCAGCGCTGGTCGCTCTCGCGCCTGACCTTTCCGCACCCGCTGGTGCGGGTCATCCTGGCCGAACAGCTCTATCGCGCCTGGAGCCTGCTCCAGGGGCATCCCTATCATCGAGGCGATTGAAATCATCATGTCTTTGGCCAATCCAAGCCTATATCTCGCCTCGCGCTCGCC
>JAFGTZ010000071.1 GCA_016938795.1 Chromatiaceae bacterium
TACAGCCTGTAGGGTTTAAAACGAAGAATCGACAGGTTAGTCCTGGGAGTCGGATTTAAACCGCTCGGACGGCTCGAATCAAGCAAGGATCCGTGACAATGCACCGCCCCCGCCTATCTTCCATCAGGCGGGGGGGGCAGGTAACGCTCAGCCTATTGGACTGCGGCGGGATTGGCCGGGTAGGCTGGCGGATAGTAATAGCCGGGGGCCTGGGCCGGATAGTAATAACCAGGCGGCGGCATCACCGCAACCGGCGGAGCTGCGGCGCGCATCTGCTCCCAGTGCTGGCGCATACGCTCCTCGGCGGCACGGCGCATCGCCTCGTAATCGGCCATGAGACGCGCCTGACGATCAGCAAAGCTCTCAGGCGACTGCGCGGGCGCGGCCATGGCCGGCGAGTCTGTCGCGGGCGCTGCAGGAGGCTGCACCGAAGACTGCGCCACCGTCGCCGGCTCCCGAGCTGGTTCGGGGGTTGCCTCGGCTGGCGCCTCGGGCGCAGAACTCATGCCGGCGTTCACCGGCGCGGGGCTGGTCGCGGCCAACTCCATGCGCGCCGGCTCGGCTGATGCGGCTGGCTCGGCGCTATCGCCCGCAGGCGCTTCGGGCGCGCGATCAAGCACCGACAGCAAGGTCTCGTCGAGGTTGTCGAGACTCAGGTTCTCGAAACGCTTGAAGTAGTCGATCGAATCCAGATAGAGATAGCCGAAGGCAAGCACGCTGCCCCAGAGAAAAACCTTGGGGAACCAGCTCAGCGAGGAGCGAGGTTTCTTCTTTTGCTGCTCTTCGGGGGTCTGTTCTTCAGTGCTCATCGTCAATACTCCAGTGCCAGGGTTAGAGTGCGGCTCTCAAGGCGCGTCATGTGCAAGCTCAGTCAGGATAGCAAGGATACGATCCGCGCAAACCTGAATATTGTCCTCGATTTCCCGCATGGTGATGGGCACGCCCTCGCCCTTGCCCGCCGCCCAGTTCACCACAAAGGCAAGCGAGGCATAACAGAGATCCAGTTCGCGCGCGATGCCGGCCTCGGGCATTCCGGTCATGCCGATCAGGTCGCAGCCGTCACGCTCCAGACGCGCCACCTCGGCGCTGGTTTCAAGTCGCGGCCCCTGGGTTGCGCCATAGGTGCCGTGCGCCACGATCGGCTGCCCGAGACGCGCGGCGCTCGCGATCAGCGCCTGGCGCAGCCGCGAGCAATAGGGCTCGGTCATATCGACATGCTCAACCCCGCTCTCGCCACCCTCGTAGAGGGTATGCGCCCGCCCCCAGGTGTAGTCGATGATCTGGTCCGGAACGGCGATGACCGTGGGACCGAAGTCCTCGGTAATGCCGCCCACGGCGGCAAGCCCCACCACGGCCTCGGCGCCACAGGCGCGCAGCGCCCAGAGATTGGCGCGGTAGTCGATGCGATGCGGCGGGAGCTGATGCGTCGCGCCATGACGCGGCAGAAAGAGCACCTCACGCGCGCCGAGCAACCCGCGCGTGACCGGCGCCGAGGTCTCGCCAAAGGGGGTGTCGATGCGTCGCGCATCGCGCACCTCAAGAGCGGGAAGAGAGGAAAAACCGGAACCGCCAATAATCGCCAACACAGCCATAAACCTGAGCGCACACCGCAAAAAATGACTTCAGTGTAGCCGAGAGACTCCGTTTCGCCAAAACCCAAAAACCGAGGCGGCCCTACCCGACGCAACCCCGTCAGACATCCGCGTCCGCCACCGCATAGATGCCCGGCGCGTTGCGGAAGTAATCCTTGTAGTCCAATCCGTAGCCGTAGAGATAGCGGTCAGGCATCTCCAGGCCGATCACATCGGCCTCGCAGGCATGGGGGCGCTGCTTGGCCACCAGCACGGCGCTGGTCACACTGGCCGCGCCATCCTCGTGACAGGCGCGGATGATGTGATCGAGCGTGACTCCTTCATCCAGGATGTCATCGAGCACCAGCACATGCTCACCGCGAATCGCCTCGGAGGGGCGATGCCGCCAGGCGAGGTCGCCGCCACGGGTGGCGCCCTGATAGCGGCTGGCGTGGACATAGTCGATGCGACACTGGAAGTTCAGCCGCGGGATCAGGAGACCAGCCACCACCACGGCGCCCGTCATGACGCAGAGAATGAGGGGATCCTTGTCGCCAAGCCGCTCGCCGATGGCCGCCGCCATGCGATCGAGCGCGGCCTCCACGGCGGCGGCGTCAGCCAGACAGTGGGCGCGCGATTCCACGCCGGCATAGTCGCGGGGGGCAAGCTTCATGAGGAACTCCGTAGGAAGATGGGGTTGATGGTAAGCGGATGGAGCGCAACGGATGGCGCGCATCAGGCACGCGCGGTCGGATCGGCCAAGGCCAGCTCCAGACTGTCGTGCGACTCCAGGCGCGCGGCGGCGCGCACACCCTGCTGCCACTCGGGCAATTCGCGCAGCCGCTCGCGCTCCAGCTCGCCGCGCCCGTGCATGCGCAGCAGGCGCAGATTGGCCACCGGATCGGCATGGGCGCTCAGGGCATCGAGCACCTCCAGCGCAAGCGCGCGATTGTTGCACACCAGCAGCATGTCGCAGCCAGCGGCCAGGGCGGCGCGCGCGCGCGCGGGACCATCGCCGCCCGCCGCTGCGGCAGCCATGTTGAGATCATCGCTGAAGATAACACCCTGAAAACCCAGCCGCCCGCGCAGAATGTCGCGCAGCCAGCGCGGCGAGAAGCCGGCCGGCTCGGGCGCCACGGCGGGATAGACCACATGGGCGGGCATTACCGCCTCAAGGCCCTGGGCCATGAGACGCTCGAAAGGGATCAGATCCTCCTGCAGCAGATCGGCCAGGGGGCGCGGATCGACCGGCAGCTCGTGGTGCGAATCGGCGCCCACACCGCCATGCCCCGGAAAATGCTTGCCCACTGCCGCCATACCGGCGCGGCGCACCCCCCTCACCCAGGCGCTGGCCAGATCGCTCACCTGCTCGGGCGAGCGACCAAAGGCGCGATCACCAATCACCGCGTGCAGCCCCCGGTCGAGATCGAGCACCGGCGCGAAACTGAAATCGACCCCCAGCACGCGCAGCTCGGCGGCCATCAGCCAGCCGAGCGCCTCGCAGTCGGCGCGCGCGCGCTCGGCATCCTGCGCATGGAGCGCGCCCAGGGCGCCGGCGGGCGGCAGCCGGGTGAAACCCTCGCGACAGCGCTGCACGCGCCCGCCTTCCTGATCGACCGCAATGAGCAGACGCGGCTCACGCACGGCATGAATCTCGTCCGTGAGCGCCGCAAGCTGCACAGGCGACTCGTAATTGCGCGCAAAGAGGATGACGCCACCCACCGCCGGGTGGCGTAACAGCTCGCGTTCCTCGGCGTCGAGCGCCGTTCCCGCGAGATCAAGCATGAGGGGACCGAGAGACATGATTTCGCCCATGGTGACAGATGCGCCGAAGGCGGCGGATCGCGCTAAACCGATCGCGCATCCGTGGTTCGGTTGTCCTCGACCATTCGGGTCAGCCAAGCGCGCCCCGCTCTGGCCAGTCAACCATTGGATGTGCTGTGGGTATAACGCAAACCACCCCAACTCAGGATGGGTTTGTAACACAGCCCCGACGCCCTTTGCACATTGACACCTCGCCGCCGCACCATCCCGGCAAGGCGGGTGCTCGTGCTAGAGTGTGCGCCCTGAGTGGTTTTCCGATGGCGGCAGGTTTGGAATGAGTGATCGCGATTCTCTGTGGCGTTTTCTGTTCGAGTCGACCGGCATACGCGGCAATCTCGTGCATCTGGATGCGAGCTGGCGCGCGGTGCTCGACACCCATGCCTATCCGGAGAGCGTGCGCGCCCTGCTCGGCGAGGCGCTCGCCGGGGTGAGTCTGCTCACCGCCACGCTCAAATTCGAGGGCTCGCTCATCCTGCAGGTGCAGGGCCGTGGTCCGCTGCGCACCCTGGTGGCCCAGGCCACCAGCGCGCGCACCCTGCGCGGTCTGGCGCGCTGGAACGAGGGGCAGGCGGTGCCCTCTGGCGGCCCGCTGCGCGAGCGGTTTGGCGAGGGCCAACTGGTGCTGACCATCGAGACCGCCCAATCCGAGCCCTATCAGGGCATTGTCGCCCTGGAGGGCGAGCATCTCGCCGAGGCCATCGAGCGCTATTTTTCCGACTCCGAACAGTTGCCCACCCGGCTGTGGCTTGCGGCCAACGGCGAGCGCGCAGCGGGGCTTTTGCTGCAACGCCTGCCCGGCGCCCACACCGAGGATGAAGACTGGGCGCGCGTCGGACACCTGGCCGCCACCCTGAGCACCAGCGAATTGCTCAGCCTGCCGGCTGACGCCCTGCTGCACCGGCTTTTTCACGAGGAAGCGGTGCGTCTCTTCGAGCCCGAGCCGCTGGCCTTCCGCTGCGGCTGCTCGCGCGCGCGCATTGAAGACACGGCGCGCCTGCTCGGGGCCGAGGAAATCGAAGCCATCATCGCCGAAGAAGGGGAGCTGCGCGTGACCTGCGAGTTCTGCAATCGCGACTATCGCTTCGACCCCGTCGATGCGCGGGCCATCTTTGCCACCCTGCCCCATCCGCCCTCGGACGCCCGCCACTGAGGCGCGCGGAGAGCTGTCATGGCGCTGCTGCAACCCCTGCTGGGTCTGGTCGTTTTGCTCACGCTGGCCTGGCTGCTGAGCGAAAATCGGCGCGCGGTCAGCGCGCGCCTGGTGCTCGCCGCGCTGGCGCTGCAATGTCTGCTCGCCCTGGTGCTGCTGAAGCTTGCGCCCGCACAAGGTGTCTTTCTGGCGCTCAATGATCTGGTGCTCGCGCTCGAACACGCCACCACCCAGGGCACGGCCCTGGTGTTCGGCTTCGTGGGCGGGGGCGGAACACCCTATGCGTCGGTCTCACCGGGCCTCGATTATGTGCTGGCCTTTCGCGCCCTGCCGCTGGTGCTGGTGATTGGCGCGCTCTCCGCGCTGCTCTTTCACTGGCGCATTCTGCCCCTTTTGGTACGCGGCTTTGCCTGGATTCTGCGCCATAGCCTTGGCACCGGCGGCGCGCTCGGTCTGGGCGCGGCGGCCAATGTCTTTATCGGCATGACCGAGGCGCCACTGCTCATCCGCCCCTATCTGGCGAGCCTCTCGCGCCCGGCGCTCTTTGCACTCATGAGCTGCGGCATGGCCACCATCGCCGGCACCGTCATGGTGCTCTACGCGAGCATGCTCACCGACGCCATCCCCAACGCCATGGGCCATATCCTGACCGCCTCGCTGATCAGCGCCCCGGCCGCGCTCATGATGGCCGGCGTGCTCATCCCCGAGGAGCGCGCGCGGGACAAGGCCCGCGACGCCATCCCCAACATCCGCTCCGAGGCGCACAGCGCCATGGACGCCATCACGCGCGGCGCCCTGGACGCCATCCCGCTGTGGCTCAACATCATCGCCATGCTGGTGGTCATGGTGGCCCTGGTGAGTCTGGTCAACCAGGCCCTGGGGCTCTTGCCCGAGGTGGGCGGCGCGCCACTCAGCGCCCAGCGCCTGCTCGGCTGGATCATGGCGCCAATGGTGTGGCTCATCGGCATTCCCTGGTCGGAGGCCGTTGTCGCGGGCTCGCTCATGGGCGTGAAAACCGTACTCAACGAGCTGGTCGCCTATCTGCAACTCGCCGCCCTGCCGCCCGAGGCGCTCAGCGAGCGCAGCCGGCTCATCATGACCTATGCGCTCTGTGGCTTTGCCAACGTCGGCAGCCTCGGCATCCTCATCGGCGGACTGGGCGCCATGGCCCCGGAGCGGCGCGCCGAGATTGTGGCGCTCGGCCCGCGCGCCATCCTGGCCGGCACGCTGGCGACATTGAGCACCGGGGCGGTGGTCGCGATTCTGCTCTAGATCAATCCTCCAGCAGTTCGCCCTGCAGCACGCGCTCGAAGGCCAGGCTGTCGCCGCGCAATTCGACCTCGATAAGATCGCCGGGGCCGAACTTGCCCGCGAGAATCTCCTGCGCGAGCGGATTTTCGAGCTGGGCGCGGCGGCACGCGAATCAAGCCGACTTCCGCTATCATCCAGTGGATTCACACAAGGAGGCGCGATGCTCAGTCCTGCTCAAGCCGTCGAGCAACTGGCGGCGGCGATCCGCACCGCCGAGGCGCTCTATCATCGTCTGGTGCTATTGGTAGGTACGCCGGGCTCAGGTAAAACCTTGGCGTTAAGACGCCTGGCCGACCAAGAGGGCTGTCCGCTCGTCAACGTCAATCTCGCTCTCTCGGCGGCCCTGCTCGATCTCTCGCCCCGACAACGCACCCTGCATCTGCCTCGACTGCTGGACGATGTCACGGCGTCGTCCGGTTCGTTGCGGCTGCTCGACAATCTGGAAATCCTCTTCGATCCCGATCTGCGTCAGGATCCGCTCAGACTGCTGCAACAACTGGCACGCCGGCACAGGGTCGTGGCGTCCTGGGGCGGAATCCTGACCAGCAGCACCTTCACCTATGCCGTGAACGGGCATCCGGAGCATCGTGTCTACGACGCGCACGATCTTCTTATCGTTAACTTGAACACGAACCCGACAGATCCGCACATCAAGTCGCTTCAGCCTTGACGGAAGGCGATGCAGGCGAGGCGACCATCCGCCCCCGGACACAGATACAGGATAGCCATGCAATACGGAGACCTTATCCAATTCGACCCGATTGAGTCGGTCGTTCAGTTGCGTGACGCGGACAAATCGAGCGCCGCGCACCATCTGGTGAACACCTATGTCATTTCCGAGGAAATGGCCGAACGGCTCGCCCAGCTTGTCATTCCTCAGATGCAGTTCGACCAGCCGGTCGATAACAAGGGCCTGCTGGTCGTCGGAAACTACGGCACCGGTAAATCGCATCTGATGTCGGTGGTCTCCAGTCTTGCCGAGGACGCCTCTCTGTTGGACGGACTGAACCACGCCGGTGTCCGCGATGCAGCCGCTCAGATCGCCGGTCGGTTCAAGGTTATCCGGACCGAGATCGGCGCCACCACCATGTCCCTGCGCGATATCCTGGTGTCCGAGTTGGAGGAGCATCTCGAAACACTCGGCG
The DNA here is from genome assembly GCA_016938795.1 of Chromatiaceae bacterium. Classification (GTDB taxonomy): domain Bacteria; phylum Pseudomonadota; class Gammaproteobacteria; order Chromatiales; family Chromatiaceae; genus Marichromatium. The sequence goes on from JAFGTZ010000071.1 coordinate 7,002, forward strand.
TGGAGTATCTGTTCCCCGAGGCGGGCACCATCACCAGCCACAAAGGGGCCTTCGAGGACATGATGACCAGGTTCGGCGAGGTCTTTCCCGATCACGGCCTGCTGCTGGTGGTCGATGAGCTGCTCGACTATCTGCGCACCCGCAAGGACCAGGAGCTGATCCTCGACCTCAACTTTCTCCGCGAGGTCGGCGAGGTCTGCCGGGGTCTGCGCTTCCGCTTCATGGGCGGTGTCCAGGAAGCCATTTTCGACAGCCCGCGCTTTGCCTTTGTCGCCGACAGCATCCGCCGGGTGAAGGACCGCTTCGAGCAGATCCTCATTGCCCGCAGTGACGTGAAATTCGTCGTCGCCGAGCGTCTGCTCAAGAAGACCGCCGAGCAACAGGCCAGGATCCGCGACTATCTGATGCCCTTTGCCAAATACTACGGCGGGCTCAACGAGCGCCTGGACGAGTTCGTCCGGCTCTTTCCGGTGCATCCCGATTACATCGACACCTTCGAGCGAGTAACGGTCCTTGAGAAACGCGAGGTGCTCAAGACCCTGTCGAAGGCGATGCAGGCCATTCTGGACCGGGATGTGCCGCAAGACGAGCCTGGTCTGATCGCCTTCGACAGCTACTGGAACACGCTCAAGGACAATCCGTCCTTCCGCGCCATTCCCGAGATCCGCTCGGTCATCGATTGCAGCCAGGTGCTGGAATCCCGCATCGAGAACGCCATCACCCGCAAGCAGTACAAGCCGATGGCGCTGCGCCTGATCCATGCGTTGTCCGTCCACCGTCTCACCACCGGCGACATCTATGCCCCCATGGGCGCGTCCGCCGAGGAACTGCGCGACCGTCTCTGCCTGTTCGATCCGCTGATCGCCGAGCTGGGCAGCGACGAGCCCGACAAGGACTTGCAGACCCATGTGGAAACGGTCCTGCGTGAGATCCATAAAACGGTCAGCGGCCAGTTCATCTCCTTCAATGCCAACAACCGCCAGTTCTATCTCGACCTGAAGAAGACTGACGATTTCGACGCCCTGATCGACAAACGGGCCGAAAGCCTGGGATCTGGCCAGCTCGACCGCTTCTATTACGAGGCGCTCAAGCGGGTCATGGAATGCCAGGACGCCACCTATGTGACCGGCTATAAGATCTGGCAGCACGAACTGATCTGGCGGGAGCACAAGGCCGCCCGCACCGGCTACCTTTTTTTCGGCGCGCCCAACGAGCGCTCCACGGCCGTGCCGCAGCGGGACTTCTATCTCTACTTCATTCAGCCGAACGATCCGCCACGCTTCAAGGACGACAAGGCAGGCGATGAGGTCTTCTTTCGTCTGAAAGGCATCGACGAAGACTTTCAGACCGCACTGAAGCGCTACGCAGCCGCGCTGGATCTGGCGGGTACGGCATCGGGGCACGCCAAGGCCACCTATGAAGCCAAGGCCAACGGCTTCCTGAAACAGCTGGTCCAATGGCTGCAAAAGCGTATGATCGAGGCCTTCGAGGTCACCTATCAGGGCCGCGTCAAGTCCATGACCGAATGGGCCAAGGGCCAATCGATCCGCGACCTGTCCGGCCTGTCGCCCCACGAGACCATCAACTTCCGCGATCTGGTCAACACCATCGCCGCTGTCTGCCTGGCCCCGAACTTCGAGAACCAGGCCCCGGACTATCCGTTCTTCTCGGTCCTGATCACTGGCAATAACCGCGCCCAGGCCGCGCAGGACGCCTTGCGGGCCATCGCCGGCCCCGCAGGAAAACAGCAACGTACCAAGCAGGCCACCGCCGTGCTTGACGCCCTTGAGCTGCTCGATGGCGAGAAGATCGACCCCTACAAGTCGAAGTACACCCAGTTCATCCTCGATGCCGTCAAGGCCAAGGGGCACGGCCAGGTGGTCAACCGCAGCGAGATCATCCAGGACGACCACGGGCTGGAATACATGAACCCGGGCGGTTCGCGTCTGGAACCCGAATGGGTGAGCGTGCTGGTGGCGGCGCTGGTCTACTCCGGCGACATTGTGCTCGCCATTCCGGGCAAGAAATTCGACGCCACCGGGTTGCAACAGCTTGCCGCGACCGGCATGGACGAACTGGTCCGCTTCAAGCATCTGGAACAGCCCAAGGAATGGAACCTGCCCGCGCTCAAGGCGCTGTTCGAGTTGCTCGGCCCCTATGGAACAACGCCGGGCATGGCCCAGCTTGTCACCCAGGGCAAGGATGAGCCGGTGCAGAACCTGCAGCAGGCGGTGGGCAAGATCGTCAAGCGCATCGTCATGACCCAGCAAACCCTGCGCGAAGGGCTCTCTTTCTGGGGGCTGGATTTGCTCGGGGCAAGTGGCGAGGGGCGAGAGGCGAGAGAGGGAACACTCCAGCAAGCAAAGGAATTTTTTGAAAGCCTGCAAGCGTATTCCTCGCCGGGCAAGCTGAAAAACTTCCGCTACAGCGCCGACGAGGTACTGGCGCATGAAAAGGCCCTGCGGATACTCGACGGGTTGGACGCCCTGCGCGAGATCGTCCTGGAGCACGGCCCGATGACATCTTGGCTGGCCACCGCAGAAGGCATCCTTCCTCAGGGCCATCCCTGGGTCAACCAGTTGCAGACCACCCGCCAAGCGGTGTTGGATGCCGTCAAGGAATTCAGCGGCTTGCCACTGCCCATTCCTTCATCAATGAATCCGCTGTCGGGGATCAGCGCCAAGCTCAAAGCGCTCAAGCAAGAATACCGCATCGCCTATATCCGCCTACACACCCAAGCCCGACTCGGCGTAAACGACGACAAGCGCAAGGCGGGCTTGCTCAACGACCAGCGCCTGCAAACCCTGCTCAAGCTGGCCGGTATCGACCTGATGCCCCGGCAGCAGCTCACCGATTACCAGAACCGCCTGGCCGGGCTGAAGAGCTGTACGCGCCTGACCGAGAAGGATCTCGATGCCTCGCCCATCTGCCCGCATTGCGGCTTCCGGCCTGCGGTGGAAACCGGTGCGGCGGCAGGCTCGCAGATGATCGACCAGATGGACGCCCGGCTCGACGCCATGGTGGCGGCCTGGACCTCCACCCTCCTCAGCAACCTGGAAGACCCGATCACCCAGGCCAACATGGACCTGCTGAAGATCGACGACCGCGAGCCCCTGGAAGCCTTCATCCAGTCGAAGGAACTGCCGGCGCCGCTGGACAGCAACTTCGTTCACGCCCTGAAGGAAGTGCTCTCCGGTCTGGTCAAGGTCACCGTCAAGGCGCAGGAGCTGCAACAGGCCCTGCAGGTCACCGACGGCCCGGCCACCCCGGCGGAGATGAAGAAA
>JAFGTZ010000469.1 GCA_016938795.1 Chromatiaceae bacterium
CCATTCGACGGCTAAAATGGATGAAAAGCACTGTCGTTTGGAATGCCCATGCCCTCATCCCGCGCCTCTCACGCCCCGATCCGTCTCGGTCTCATGGCCCCGCTCTCGGGTCTGGTAGCCCTCTATGGACCTGAAATCGCGCGCGCCGGGCAGATTGCCTGTCATGAAATCAATGCCGCCGGCGGGGTGCTGGGGCGTGCGCTGGAACTCATGGTCGAGGACGACGGCAGCCTTCCCGAGACCGCCCTGCCCGCCGCGCAGCGTCTGCTCGATCAGCATGGCTGTGTCGCGCTCATCGGCAATCTGCTCTCGAACTCGCGCATCGCCGTGGCCAGCCAGATTGCCGAGCCGCGTCGGGTGCCCTATCTGAATTTTTCCTTCTACGAGGGCAGCATCCACAGCCGTTGGTTCTTTCACTTCGCCGCCCTGCCTAATCAGCAGATCGCGCAGATGATTCCCTGGATGGCGCGCGAGGTGGGGCCCAAGATGTTCTTCGCGGGCAGCAACTACGAATGGCCGCGCGGCTCGATCGACGCCGCCAAACGCGCCCTGGACAGCATGGGCGGCGACGTGGTGGGCGAGGAATATCACCCGCTCGGGGCCCTGGATCTGGAGGGGCTGCTCGATCGGCTGGAGCGCTCCGGGGCCAATGTTTTCGTGCCCTATTTTGCCGGCGAGGAACAGATCCGGCTGCTCACCGAATTCAGCCAGCGCGGCCTCAAGGCGCGCATGGCGGTGGTCATGGGTCACTTCGACGAGGCCATGGCGGCGCAGCTTCCGCCCGAGGTGCGCGAGGGCTTCTATTCGAGCAACACCTATTTCATGAGCATCGACACCCCGGAGAACCGGCGCATGCTCAGCGCGCTTGCTGCCTATCCCGGGGTTGAAGCCCTGCATCCGCACGGCAACGGGGTGCTGACGAATTTTGGCGAGGGCGCCTATCTCTGCGTGCATGCCTTTGCCAAGGCCGCAGCAGCGGCGGGCTCGCTCGACTCCGAGGCGCTGGCCGCAGCACTGGAGCAGGTGGGAATTGCCGGGCCCCAGGGCGAGGTGCGCATGGATGCCGCCACCCACCATGCCCATGTCAACAGCTATCTGGCGCGTTGCGATTTCGAAGGCGTCTTTCGCATCGTCGAGTCCTTCGGCTGC
>JAFGTZ010000470.1 GCA_016938795.1 Chromatiaceae bacterium
GCCGGTCGAGGTCTGGACCACGGCGGATCAGCGACCAGGGCGCGAGCATGAGCGCTGGCTGAATGCCTTGCTCAGGCGCTCAGGGCGAGTCTAAGGGGCAGACACGATCCCGGTAGCGGCGGTTCTCTTCGGTGTTGGACGCGAGCACAGCCGCGCGCGCCAGCCGACACTCGCTGCTCTCGCGCTGGGCCGCCTCCGGGTCGGTCCAGGCGATTTCGATGACGCCCTTGGAATGCGCCGGCATGGGTTGTGTTGTTTCGCGCGCTGTCGAGCGAGGCCCCATGATCAGAGGCGCTGGGGACAGCGAGTCAGCCGTCGTTTTCGCCCGAACCGGGCTAATGTCGATCTGGGCGCGCTGCACCCACCAGAGACCCAGCACGGCGAGGATCGCCAGGGCGAAGGCCCCGCCCGCGATGCGCGCATTGCGATCCCATCCGAAGCGCTTGCGCAGCGCCCGACGATGGGCGCGACGTGTTCCGGCATCCTGCTGCGTCTGACGCCCAAGCGCCTCCCAAGCGACAAGCAGTGAGACCGGAACCGGATCCGCGCACCACTCGGCCAGATCCACCTCAAGCGCCTCCAATGTCCAGACCCCTTCAGGCACTCCATGAGGAAAGTGCGCCTCATGGGTGAAGACCACGCAACCGCGTATCGGTATGTCCAGACCCAGTGCATCAACCGCCTTCAGGTGCATGTAGTTCTGGCGCAGCGGATTCTGAAAGCTGCGCGCTGACTGGCCTTTGTGTCTCTGTTCCCACTGCGCCGCCGTGACCGCGCCCGTGATCGCGCCCCGGTAGTGCTTGGTCTCGATGACGAGGATGCCCTTGGAAGTCAGCGCGAGATGGTCGATCTGGGTCAGCTCCCCGCCGCGCCCGGTCGGCAGAATCACATCATGCAGCACAGCGGGACACTGCCGGTTCAGTACCTGCCCCACCAGGCGCTCGCCTTGTGCGCCGCGTCGCTGGATGGCCCAGCGTTGGCGGAGCGCGTTGAACCCGATGAGTGACAGCAGGAGTGGAAGAAACCAGAGCACGCCAACAGGCGGCAATATCGTCAGGAAACTCACAGTCTCGGGTACCTCAAGAACTGGCGTTGCTCAGCCGCTCCCTGAGCTTGGTCAGCCGTCCGGCCCCGGTCTGCATACTATGGCATCTATCCATAATGCCTTTTTCTGTGGCAGTTAGGGCATAAAGCCACAACGTTATCAATTGTGTCTTTGCCACCCTGAGACAAAGGAACTATACCAATCTCATACAGATTTTTCGCTGACGCTCCCCGGTGCCACCGTCTCTAAAATCCTGTAGAGTCCTGTCCATGCGCGACTA
>JAFGTZ010000471.1 GCA_016938795.1 Chromatiaceae bacterium
ATCAAGGCGTCTCATCCTCTCGCGGCGCCTTGCGTTCGATCGAGGCGCGCAGCGCCATGTCATCGAGCATGGCCTCGTAGAGATGGCGTCCGAGCAGTTGCGCCAGCATCAAGGACTCGGCTGCGCCCCTCCCTTCCTCTTCTGGCTTCACCTCGCCATCGCGCACCTCAGTCAGACGCACGAGCACAGTATCCCCATCATCGAGTTCAGCAATGCCATAAGAGACGGCGCCCTCGGTTGGCGCGGGCAGGGTAAAGGCGCGTTCGCGCACCGCCACAGGCACCTCGGCGGCATAGCGATCAACCAAACCAGGCGTGGTTGTCACCACATTCTCAGGCAGCGCTTCCCAGGTCTCGCCCGCGCGCAACCGCTCCAGCATCGTCTCCGCCGCCGTGCGTGCCGCCGCACCTGCCTGTTCGGAGCGAATCGCCGCCAGAATCTCCTCGCGGACCTCATCAAGCGGGCGCACTGCCGCAGAACGATGCTCCGCGACCCGCACCACAATAGCGCGCAGGACATTCGGCTCGGGTTCAATGAGATCGCTGTTGTTGCCGTTTTCGAGCACCTCGGGGCTGAAGGCCGCCGCGATAACCTTGGGATTACCAAGCGGTCCTTCGCCGCCTTCGCGACTGAACCAATCGCTGCGCACCACCTCAAGCCCGAGTTCCTCGGCCACGGGTTCGAGCGAATCGGGCATTTCGTAGGCCAGCGAGGCGAGACGCTCGCCCAGCTCGTAATACATGGCCTCCGCCTGCTGCTGCGCTAACTCCTCGTGCAACTGATCGCGCACCGTCTCGAAGGCGCTGATCTGTTCGGGCTCGATGAGATCAACCTTGATGAGATGGAAGCCAAAGGGCGTGCGAACCGGCTCGCTCAGCTCGCCCGGTTGCAGGCTGAAGGCCACTTGAGCAAAGGTTGGATCCAAGGTGTCGCGATCGAGCTTGCCGAGCGAGCCGCCACGCTCGGCACTACCGGGATCCTTGGAGTGCTCACGCGCGAGCGCCTCGAAGGATTCGCCCGCCGCGATCCGCTCGCGCAGGGCCTCGATCTCGGCGCGGGTTGCAGCCTCCGTCGCCTCATCGGCATCCGGGGGCAGTGTCAGCAGCAGGTGGCGCACCTCGCGGCGCTCGGGCTCGACAAAGCGGGCTTGATCGCGTGCATAGGCTGCGCGCAACTCGGCTTCATCCACGGTAACGTCGCTTGCGAGTGCCCTTGCATCGAGCACCAAGTAATCGACCTTAACCTGCTCGGGAGTACGAAAAGCACTGCCGTGCGTCTCATAATAGGCTTGAATGTCAGCCTCTTCGACAGAGGCGTCGCGTTCAAGAAAATCGGCCACGGCAAAACGCGCGTAGTCGATGGCGCGCTGCTGCCCGCTCAAACGTTGATAGTCGGCAATATCCGCCGAGGTGAGAAAGGCGCTCTCGACCAGGGCGCGCGGTAACTGCGTCCCAACCATCTGCTGACGCAGCCCGGCCTCGAAGCTCGCCGGCGTGAGGCCCTGAAGGCGCAACATCTGTTCGTAGGTCTCGCGGTCAAAACGACCGTCACTCTGAAAGGCCGGTTCGGAGAGAATCTGTAACCTCAACTCCTCGTCCGAGACCCGAAGTCCCAGACGGCGCGCGGCATCGAGCAACAGCGCCTCGCGAATCATGTCATTGAGCACCTGCTCGCGTAGCACGCCCGCCTCGAAGATGGCTGGATCATAGGCGGCCCCGAGCTGTTCGCGCAGCTCGATACGCGTCTGGCGAACCTGCTGATCGAGTGCGCGCTCGGTCAGCTCAAAACCATTGACCTTTGCCGCCACGGGCTCGCCACTCACCCCAAGATAGGATTGGATGCCCCAGAGCGCGAAAGGAATGATGAGCAGAATGACGATAACCCAAGCAATCCAACCTTGGGCGCGTTCTCGAATGGTTTGCAGCATGACGATGGATCCAGACAAGAAGGATGCAAAAAAAACGGGGCACCCTTGCGGGTGCCCCGTTGACTTCAAAGATGGCGGAGCGGACGGGGCTCGAACCCGCGACCCCCGGCGTGACAGGCCGGTATTCTAACCAACTGAACTACCGCTCCGAAGAAGAAACCATTATAGCAAACTTTTAGGTTTTGGCAAGTGCTTCGTTTAATTTTTTTGGTGGGTGCTGCAGGGATCGAACCTGCGACCCTCGCCTTGTAAGGGCGATGCTCTCCCAGCTGAGCTAAGCACCCTGCCTGCCTTGGGAGCGCTTTTCCGCGATGCGGATGAAGACAGCACCCTCAACAAAGGGCGTTATTGTATAGCGTCTTTGAGCGCTTTACCAGCCTTGAATGAAGGCGTCTTGGACGCCTTGATCTCGATCGTCGCCCCGGTCTGGGGATTGCGTCCGGTGCGGGCCGCACGCTCCTTGACGCTGAAGGTTCCAAAACCGATCAGCGAAACACTCCCCCCCTCTTTCAGGGTCATGGCGATGGAATCGGTGAAGGCATCCAGCGCCCGACCGGCTGCGGCCTTGGAAATGTCCGCAGCTTCCGCCATGGCTTCGATGATGTCCGATTTGTTCATTAATCCCCCTATCAACTTTACACAATGAGCCCAGACTGACCGACGCGGCGGCGGCAAGGCAGACGCGGCGAGCACGCTGATCCGAGAACGGCCCCATCAAGGATTCACGATGCTAAAACGGAGAGCGGGCGAGGGCAACCGACATTTGCGCCTCGCCCGGCTCTTCAGCCGCTTTCAGTGATGGAGCGGCGCGCCTTGATCGCGCCCGCTCTCGGCAGCGGCATCTGCGCCACCGCCCTCTTCCGCGTGCTCAGTCTCGTCAGCCGGCCTGGTAGACTGCGGGCGGGGATGCTCGGTCAGGGCCAGATCGAGCACCTCATCAATCCAGCGCACGGCATGGATGTCGAGATGCTGCTTGATGTTTTTGGGAATCTCGACCAAATCGCGCTCGTTCTCGTGCGGAATGATGACCCGCTCGATCCCGCCCCGATGCGCCGCCAGCAGTTTTTCCTTCAGCCCACCAATGGGCAACACCTCGCCCCGGAGGGTGATCTCACCCGTCATGGCGACGTTCGAGCGCACCGGAATCTTGGTGAGCGCCGAAACCAGGGCCGTGCACATGGCCACACCCGCGCTCGGGCCATCCTTCGGGGTTGCCCCTTCGGGCACATGGATGTGCATATCAAAGGTGTTGTGGAAATCGGGCGCGATGCCAAGCGCCTCGGCGCGCGAGCGCACCACCGTCATGGCCGCCTGAATCGACTCCTGCATCACATCGCCAAGCTGACCCGTATAGCTAAACTTGCCCTTGCCCGGCACCAGGGCCGACTCGATGCGCAGCAGCTCGCCGCCGACCTCGGTCCAGGCCAGTCCGGTGACCTGCCCGATCTGGTCATGCTCATCGGCGCGGCCGTAGCGATAGCGCTGCACGCCGAGATATTTCTCCAGTGTCTTGGGCGTCACCAGGGTGGCGCTGTCGCGCTTCTTGAGCAGCACCTCTTTCACCACCTTGCGACAGACCTTGGAAATCTCGCGCTCCAGATTGCGCACCCCAGCCTCGCGCGTGTAGTGACGGATGACATCGCGCAGCGTCGCCTCGCGAATCACCAGCTCGTTTGGCTTGAGGCCGTTGTTCTTCACCTGCTTGGGGATGAGATAACGCTCGGCGATGGCGACCTTCTCATCCTCGGTATAGCCCGAGAGACGAATCACCTCCATGCGATCGAGCAGCGCCGGGGGGATGTTGAGCGTGTTGGCCGTGGCGACGAACATCACCTCGGAGAGATCGAAATCGACCTCCAGATAATGGTCGGCGAAGGCGTGGTTCTGCTCGGGATCGAGCACCTCCAGCAGCGCCGAGGCAGGGTCGCCACGGAAGTCCATGGCCATCTTGTCAATCTCGTCGAGCAGAAACAGCGCGTTGCGCGAGCCCACCTTGGAGAGATTCTGGATGATCTTGCCCGGCAGCGCGCCGATATAGGTGCGCCGATGACCGCGAATCTCGGCCTCGTCGCGTACCCCACCGAGCGACATGCGCACGAACTTGCGGTTGGTGGCGCGTGCGATGGACTGGCCAAGCGAGGTCTTGCCCACGCCGGGCGGTCCGACCAGACAGAGAATCGGCCCCTTGAGCTTACGCACGCGCTGCTGCACGGCGAGATATTCGAGGATGCGCTCCTTGACCTTTTCCAGGCCGTAGTGATCCTTCTCCAACACCGCTTCGGCGACCTTGATGTCGTTGCGGATGCGGGTGCGCGCCTTCCAGGGCACCGAGACCAGGGTGTCGATATAGTTGCGCACCACGGTCGCCTCGGCCGACATGGGCGACATCAGCTTGAGCTTGTTGAGCTCGCCCACCGCCTTGCCCTTGGCCTCGCGGGTCATGCCGGCAGACTCGATGCGCTTGGCGAGATCCTCGATTTCGTTCGGGGCATCCTCCAGCTCGCCGAGTTCCTTCTGGATGGCCTTCATCTGCTCATTGAGATAGTACTCGCGCTGATTTTTCTCCATCTGGCGCTTCACACGCCCGCGAATACGCTTTTCCATCTGGAGGATGTCGTTTTCCGACTCCATGAGACCCATGAGATGCTCGATACGACCCTGAATGTCGATCATCTCCAGCACGCGCTGTTTCTCATCGAGCTTGAGCGACATGTGGGCGGCCATGGTGTCGGCGAGACGCCCCGGCTCGTCGATGCTGGAGAGCGAGGTCAACACCTCGGGCGGAATCTTTTTGTTGAGCTTGACGTACTGATCGAAGAGCGCCACAGCCGAGCGCATCAGCACCTCCTGTTCGCGCTCGTCGCCGCGCAGCGTCTCGAACAGAGGCTCGACGATGGCCGAGAAGGCGTCGTCTGTGGTTAGAAAGCGCTCGATGCGCGCGCGCTGGTTGCCCTCAACCAGCACCTTGACGGTACCGTCGGGCAGCTTGAGCAGTTGCAGGATGTTGGCCAGTGTGCCGATCAGATGCAGATCGCCCGCAGCGGGATCGTCAACCTCGGCGCTCTTCTGCGCGATGAGCAGAATCTGCTTGTCGGCGGCCATGGCGCTATCGAGCGCGCGAATGGATTTATCGCGTCCCACGAAAAGCGGGATCACCATATGCGGATAGACCACCACATCGCGCAATGGCAACACGGGCAGTTCCTGAAAGGCCGAAGGTGTCAGTTTGGAGTCGTAGTGCGCCATGGGAAGCCTTTCTCGATAAGGCACGCATCCGCTCATCCGGGGCAAGAGAGCCCGCCCGGCGGCGGCGAGTGGATGCGATGCGGTTGGGTGTTAAGGGAAAGGATCGGGGCGCGCGGTTGGTAGTTCAACAAACCGGCGCCCGCCAGGGAAAGCAGCTCGATGGGTCGGAACGCAATCCTGGGGTCGGACGCCGTGCTTAGTCGCCCGAGGCGGCCTGCTTTTCCATGCCGTCGTAGATGAGGAAGGGCCGATTCTCGCCACAGATCACCGAGGCGTCGATCACCACCTTGCTGACGAGATCCATCGAAGGCAGCTCGTACATGGTATCGAGCAACACCTGCTCCATGATGGTGCGCAGACCGCGCGCGCCGGTCTTGCGCTCCATGGCCTTCTTGGCGATGGCGCGCAACGCGTCGTCACGCAGCTCCAGCTCGACGCCCTCCATCTCGAACAGCCGGCCATACTGCTTGACCAAGGCGTGCTTGGGCTCGACCAGAATCTGCATGAGCGCGGCCTCGTCGAGTTCGTCGAGCGTGGCCATCACCGGCAGGCGCCCCACGAACTCGGGGATGAGGCCGTAGCGAATCAGATCCTCGGGCTCGACCGAACTGAGCAGCTCACCGAGCTGGCGGCTGTCGTCCTTGCTGTGCACCTCGGCCGAAAAGCCGATGCCGGTTTTTTTCGAGCGGTTCTGAATCACCTTATCGAGTCCGGCAAAGGCGCCGCCGACGATGAAAAGGATGCTCGATGTATCGACCTGCAAAAACTCCTGCTGCGGATGCTTGCGCCCGCCCTGGGGCGGCACCGAGGCGATGGTGCCCTCAATGAGCTTGAGCAACGCCTGCTGCACGCCCTCGCCCGAGACATCGCGGGTGATCGAGGGGTTGTCGGACTTGCGTGAAATCTTGTCGATTTCGTCGATGTAGACGATGCCGGTCTGCGCCTTCTCGACGTCGTAGTCGCACTTCTGCAGGAGCTTCTGGATGATGTTCTCGAC
>JAFGTZ010000072.1 GCA_016938795.1 Chromatiaceae bacterium
GCGCTGAAGGCCGGCGGCTCGCGCCGGCAGTGCCCACAGAGCTGCCCGGCAAGCCCGGCATCCTCCAGGGGCAGCCCGCAGCGCGTGCAGGCGTGGAGATTCCACGGCAGATCGCGCGCGCAGCCCGCGCACAGATCGCGATCGCCTGCACCCGAGGCGCCGCAGAGCACACAGGTTGCAGGAAAGAACAGGGAAAGGAGCGCGGCGCGGGAGGACATGCGTCAAGACTAGCCGAAAGTGTACAGGGCCGTCTTGCTGTCAACCCCAAAGGGCCCGCTTGGTTGACAGCTTCGCACCGGACAGTACCATGATGCCCCTTCGACCCGTGCCGCTGGCACAGCCGCTGACCCCAGACAATTCGGATAACCCCATGCCATCCTCCACATCCACCCCCGCGCTGCGTCACGACTGGCGCATCGACGAGGCCGAGGCGCTGCTCGCGCGCCCCTTCAACGAGTTACTCTTTGAGGCGCACGGCACGCACCGCGCCCACTTCGACCCCAACCGGGTTCAGGTGAGCACCCTGCTCAGCATTAAGACCGGCGCCTGTCCCGAGGACTGTGGCTACTGCGCCCAGAGCGCGCACCACAAGACCGAACTCGAGCGCGAACGTCTGCTGGAGGTCGAGCAGGTGGTGGCCGCCGCGCGCGCCGCGCGCGACCAGGGCGCCACCCGTTTCTGCATGGGCGCGGCCTGGCGCAACCCCAGCGACCGCCATCTCGATCAGGTGGTGGCCATGATCGAGGGCGTGCACGCGCTGGGGCTCGAAACCTGCGTCACCCTCGGCATGCTGAGCGCCGAGCAGGCGCGCCGGCTCAAGGACGCCGGGCTCGACTACTACAACCACAATCTCGACACCTCGCCCGAGTTCTATGGTCAGGTCATCACCACCCGCACCTATCAGGACCGGCTCGACACCCTGGAGCACATCCGCGCGGTGGGCCTCAAGACCTGTAGCGGCGGCATCCTCGGCATGGGCGAATCGCGCCGCGACCGCGCCTCCATGCTCTGCCAGCTTGCCAACCTGCCGGCGCATCCCGAATCCGTGCCCATCAATCTGCTGGTGCAGGTCGAGGGCACGCCGCTCTATGGCCGCGACCCGCTCGATCCCTTCGAGTTCGTGCGCGTGGTCGCCGCCACCCGGCTCATGATGCCGCGCTCCAATATCCGTCTCTCCGCCGGGCGCGCCGAGATGAGCGATGAGCTGCAGGCGCTGTGCTACTTTGCCGGGGCCAATTCCATCTTCTTCGGCGATCAGCTCCTCACCGCGCAGAACGCCTCCGCCGCGCGTGATCGCGCCCTCTTCGAGCGGCTCGGGATGCACTTCGAGACCTTCCACGAACCCGGTCGCGAGGAACCCGGCGCCTGCCACAGCCACGGCCA
>JAFGTZ010000472.1 GCA_016938795.1 Chromatiaceae bacterium
AATGATCGCGACCACGATCATGAGTTCGATCAGGGTAAAACCAGCCTGATATTTCTTCATGGGTTATCTCCAGTATGTTTCATGAAATCGTCGAGCGGGGGAGCGAGCGGGGCGGGCGGCCCGGGTGATGCTGTTCCCGGTGGAAGCTAAGGCAGCTTTCGCGCCAAGGTGTCGGGGAATGGCTGAGAGGGGAGCAAGGATTGGTCGTAAGCGCTTGACTAAATGGTGTTTATTTTGTTCTGCGCGGCTGCCTGCTGCCTGTCTTGGCTGGGCGGCTTGCGCGGGACGGGGTGTGACAGGAGGCGGCCTGTCACAGGGTGGGGTGTGACAGGGCTAAGCGCTTGGCATGGGCTGGGGTGTGACAGGGGATCCGGCCGGTCGGGCGGCTTGCCTCGGCCTCGGTGGATTGCCGCGAGCCTTCACCCTCCCCCCCCCTCTCTCTCCCTCAAGCGAAAGGGGCTTTAACAACTGATAGCAGATTTCCGGGCCGATGTAGCGAGGTGGAACCAATGAAAGCGATTATCGATATTGCGCATGCTGGGCAGGTGTTCGATGCCGCCTTGACTGATCTGGCCACCGGTGGCAATGCCGACTATGTTCTGAGTTTCGAGTCGGCACACACACTCTTTTCCGACATCACCCCGGCACGCCTGGATCTGCTCGACGCCCTGGCCCGCCTCGGACCATGCGACCTTGCCGCAATCACCAAGGCAACAGGACGCCGTGAGGCCGATGTGCTGACCGATAGCCGACGCCTGCTCGAACTCGGCTTGATCGAGCGCGGTGATGACGACAGGATTCAGGTGCCGTTCGAGACACTGGAAATTCGCATGACATTGGCGAAAGTCGCTTAACGCCGTCGATGCACCTCAGGGGCTTTTTTCTCCCTCTCCCCAGCGGGGAGAAGGCGGGGCTTTTGCCTTAGAATGGGCGGCATGCGGTTTCAAGACGAGGTCGAGATGGCATCCGTCAGCCTGAATACCGCCGCCCTGCTCTGCAATCTCAGCAAGCGCACACTCTGGCGGCATATCGAAAACGGCTCGCTCACAGCACAGGGGCCGAGCCAGCCGGGGGGCTGTACCCTGGTGCGGCTGGCCGATCTCATGCCGCTCTGTGCGCTTGATCGCCTGGACGAACCCTTGGTGCTGGCGGCCGACCGGGGCGAGGCCGCCGCGCAGCGCGATCTGGCCCTGGCCTTTCTGGAGGCCGGGCACGAGGGCGCGGCCTGGGGCTGGCTGACGCTCGCCGCGCGACAGGGCGACGCCGATGCGCTCTATCGGCTGGGACGCGCTCAACTCTGTCGCGATACGAGCGATGCCGAGCGTGAAGAAGCCCTGCTGTGGCTCAATCAGGCTGCCGTCAAGGGCCACGGCCTGGCGCGCGCGCTGGCGCACTGGTTGCAGGAACCTGCAGGGCAGGCGGCCTTGGCCGATGCGCACAGGCCTGGCCTGGCGGCACACTTCGAGCGCATCGAGCGCGACACCCTGCTGCGGGCGCTGGCCGAAACCGCCGAGGCGGCCTAAAGTGCGGGGCGGCCTTCTCCCTC
>JAFGTZ010000073.1 GCA_016938795.1 Chromatiaceae bacterium
TGGCGAGCAGATCCTGCGCCCTGTGCGCGTTACGCAGTCGCTCCACGAGCACGGCCCTCTGCTTGCGTGCCTCCTGCACGAGATTGACGTGCCCGCGAATTTCGCTGACTTCGCTGGTTCTCAGGGTAACGACGCTGGCGAGCAGATTCCGCTCCGCAACAGCCGCTCTCAGGCGCTCCCAGCGATCAAGAGCGGGCTCAGCCTCGCGGCGCTCGGCGGCGACCTTCGCTTCCGCGTCCGTGTAATCGCGATCTGCTTGGTCCCGCTCGCTCTCATAACGCCCCTTGGAGATGTTCAGCTCAGCAAGTTCCGCAACAAGCGCCGTCGCCTCCTCCTTCAATCGCCGCACCTCCTCATGCGCAGCCGCGACTGACGCTTCGGTGGGATCGGCAATCTCCATCTCTATGAAGCGCTGCTCCGCAGCCCGAAGTTGTGCGACGGCCGCCTGGCGGCGACCATCGGCGTCATGCCAGTTGGTTGTGGCGCTTTGAGACTCCTTGTCGGCGACCTCAACGGCTGTGTCTGCCTCGGCAAGCGCCTCTTCCGCCCGGCGCAGCTGCTCCTCAAGTGCCGGAACGAGCGAGCGATTCGCTTCGAGCTGCGCAGGTGCGTCGTCCCAGCCCAGCGCCTCCACGTTGCCTGCAACGAATTCCATGGCCTCGATGGCGGCATCCAGCCGGTTGCGCTCATCCGAGAGCCGGCTCAGCTCGGTTTCGAGCATGGCGACATCGGCCTCCGAAAGCGGCGCTCGCCGCAGCACCTCAAGCTTGTCCTCGACCACCCGGGCGGCCTCACGGCAGTGCTGAATCTCGGCCTGCGCCCTTTGCGCGGCATCCTGCTGCCGTTCGAGGTTGTCTCGCCGTTGCGCGTGATCTGGAGGATCGAGCAACACGGCTGAAGCAAGCAGATCGCGCAGCGCCTCAATGTGAGGCGCAAACTGGCGGGCCGCCTCCTGACATCGGGTCATCGCGGCGCGGTGGTTCGCGTGTTGCTCCTGGACCTCGGAGAGCTGACGACCAATCGCCGCCAGCTCCGGCGCCGGATCGCCGGCCAGCCACACGACCTGGCCTGCAAGCAGGGCTTCACCATCCTCCGCCTGACGCTCGAGCTGACGTCGTCCCATTCGTGCGCTCTCGATCTGAACATCCAGCGCTTCGGCCTCGGCGCGCAGCTCCGCAGCACGCTTCTCGCGCGCCTTCCGACCGAGGCGGGGACGCGTCGGAATGCGCGTGACGCGGATGGCGCGCTGCTCCGAGACGACCATATCGGTGAGTTCTTCGCTCTCGCGGGCCGCGTCCGCAACGAGTCGTGCTGCGTCCTCGTCGCGACTTACCAGCCACACATCGGAAAGCGACTCCGCGCGGCCATGGACCTGCCTGGCGGTGGCTGCCGGGTCATCCACGACAAGCGCCTGCACCAGTGGCCCCAGTCGCGCCTCCAGCACTGCGGCCTCTTCGACAGAGGCGTCCTCGAATGCACCGGCCAGAAGTTCCGCACCCAGGACGTCCTTGAGTCGCAGCAGCTCGGGATCGAAGGGTCCACCAGCGGCCAGGAGTTCACGTGCCACTGATTGGAGACTCTCCCGTCTCTCGACAAGCTCAGACTCGCTCGCCCTCGCCCGCCTGAGGTGCTGCGCCACCATCTCGCGCGCGGCTTGGAGTTCCGGCAGCGACATCAGGGGACGCCCGAGTCCATCCGCCAGATGCCGGGCGCGCGTTGCGAGGTCGCGCCAGATCGGCTCACGATCACCAAGCTCCCGATGCCGCGCCCGCGCAGCGTCCAGCGTGCGCTGGCACTCAGTCAGCTCTGCCTGAGCCTCGCGGGCCTGGTCGAGCAACTGCTCACGCTCCTGCTCCGCCTGTTCGAGATGCTCGGTGATCTCGATGCGGGCCGATCGCTGCCCCGAGAAGGAAAGGCCCAGTGTCCTGGCCTGCTCCCGGGCCTCGGCTTGGCGGCTGGCGAGCGTGCGGGCCTCGGCGAGTTCGGCGGCGATCGTGCTCAGACGCCCGACCAATGCCTCCAGATTCCGATAGCGGCGAAGTTGCTGGAGGGCGACTCCGTGGGCGGAGCCCGCTTCCACCACCCCTTCTGCCATGAATTCCAGCGCCTCAAGCACGGCTCGGTGCTCTCGCCTGTGCGCATCGACATCCGCGAGCCGCTGCCGCGCGTCTCGGCGAGCGCGATCCACCTGATCGAGTTGAACCCTGCTTTCCGCCACTCGCCCAGCGATGGCTTCGATGACAAGTTCGTCTTCTTCGAGTAACCGCTCGGCCTCGGCCTTCCGACGCAGCACCTGCCTGTAGGCGCCCGCCCGGCGGTGGAGTTCGTCGAGCCCGCGCTGGAGGTCTGCGAGACCCGCGCCGGCGCGCTTATGATCCTCCCGGCAACGCTGCTGCCTTGCCTGGCACTGGCTTCGAATTTCTTCTCGCGCCTTGCGTTGGGCCTCGGCAATGCGCGTCTCGGCTTCAGCCGAAGACAGCGCTTCGCGGCGTTGCGCGACCTCCTCGGCCGCCTGCAGAGCCTGCTGAAGACGCCGCCGCCATTCCTCGGCAGCGTTAATCTCCGCCGCGAGCGCCTCCTGGCGAGCGCCCTTCGTGCCGAGTTCATCGCAAACGCGGGCGAGCTGATCCTCGGCCTCTGCAAGCCGCTCTTGCGCCTTGCCTTGTGCGTCCTCGGCCTCGGCCAGACGGCGTCGGAGTTCATCGGCGCGCTCGCGGGTCGCGAGAAAGGCTGCGGCAAACATGGTCTGCCCGGCCTCGAAAACATCGCCGATCTCATGTTCGAGCCGCTGCGCCTCCTGGACCTCGGTGCGCGTACGTCTGCAGGCATCGAGGTTGGCCTTCATGCGCTGCAGGGTGTCGGCCAGCCCGGTTTCTTCCTTGAACAGGAACGACCGCAGCTCCGATGTCAGGGACCGCGAGATGCCGCCCGTCATGCTGGTACGCAGCATCTCGTTGAGCTTGTTGCGCTCTTCGTCCGTTGCAAGGCGCAGCGGCGTCACGCCCTGATCGAAAAGCGCGGCAAAGTAATCCCGCGCGGTGGCAAAGATCTGCAGGCGCGCCCCGAGGCGTGCGGCGTTCTCGCGCAGCTCATGGAGCTCGGGGACCACCTCGTGCTCGCCCTGGGAGAGCAAAAGCACGTCTTGCAGGCGGACATCTGCGGCGAGACCCGAGAGGATGAAGGGCGTTGGCTCGACGGATGGCTCGCCCTTCCGCTCCAGATGCACGCCGGCAATAAGGCGCTGATCCGATGGGAGGGCGAATTCAATCGCCGAGTAGGCCGGCCGGCCAGGCTCACCCAGGCGCCCCCAGATGCCTTTGTCGCCGCCGGTTGCGCCCGTCTCGCCAAGATTGGTGAAACGCAGCCGGGACATGTCCGGGAGGAGCACAAGATAGGCCGCGATCATCACCGTCGTCTTGCCGGCGCCATTAGCCCCCTCAAGGGCTGTCACATGCCGGTCGAGCAGATAGCGCGCGTAGAAGACGCCCTTCCAGTTGACGAGCACCAGGGTCTGGGCGCGGGTACGGCTCATTCGTCGGCCTCCTCCTCGTCGTCTTCGGCGCCATCAGCATCGCGGCCCTCGTTCTCGTCCTGTTCGTTCGCGTCGCCAAGGCTGATCTCACCGCTCTGGACCAGCCGCTCCAGCGCGGTCTGCCGGTCGCTCAGGTCACGGACTGGCTCGGCGAATCGCATCAGTGCCGGACGTAGGCGCAGCATCGCATCGTCGATCAAATCAATGAACCCGAGGTCCGTCAGGCGGCGAAGGGCCTCAGCGACCTTGGTGCGGACGGTCTCGGCGGCGATCCGTTCATCGAACTTTCTGCGCCGTGGATTGAGGGTGCGGACCAGCGTCTCCGTCCCCAATAACCCCGAGAGTCTCTGCAGAAGCGTCTCTCGCTCGACCATGCCCCCGTGCTGCAAGTTGGCAGGATCCAGGTACATCAGTGCGAGCGTCTGGCCGACGAGCATCTCGCCAGCGGTCAGTTGGCGACGGCCGAGCCGATCCCCCGAGGGCAGCAGGTAGAAGTACCCGTCCGCCCGCTGCACCAGCTCACAGCCAAACCGCCGGTAGAAGGGCTCAAGATAGTCGAGGACATCGACGAGGTAGTCATAGACGGCGCCATCGTCGCGCCCAATGTGCCGACCGCGACGCAGGGCAAGGTCTACCTCAGGGAAATGCTCGTCACTGATGGCCGCTTCGAGGGTCTGAAAGCTGGAGATGGTCACCGTCGCGCATCCCCCATCAGCAATTCCCAGTCCTCGATTTCCAGGCATGGCGCAACGCTGCGCCACGGACGCTCAATCGCGCTGCGTGTCCGGGTGATGCCGGCGAGCACCTCGGCCACGCGACCTATGACGACGTAACGCAGATCAGCGGGAAACTGGGGTAACACCCACTCGGTCACCTCGGCCAGGGATTGAGCGCCGGCGGCCAGCGCACCTTGCACCAGGGTTTCGATGTTCAGAACCGTATCCTCGGGATCGACAGGATCAGGCGAGCCCTCCCGATCGGTGCGTGGCCTCATGACAGCTGGATGCTCGACCCGTGATTCGAGTGGACGGAGCAGCCGGATTGAGGGCGCCGCCGCCACGCTCAAGTGGAAGGGTACCGAGGGCCAGCTCGCGACCTGATCGCGCAGCCGCTGGCTCAAGGCCCGGTCCGGGTCGAGGCGCACGACATCGCGAAGATAGCGATGAACGTATTGGTAATAGTCCGACCAGGCGCGCTGCCGGGCGCCGCCCCAGACCGCGATGCGATCGACGTGTTCGATGACGCGCTGCACCGTCTCTTCGGACCCGGTCTGCTCCGCATCGCAAGCCAGGGTCTGAATCTCTTGCAGCAGCGTGACGAAGTGATGGGTGTCGCGGAGCAGGATCTCGTTAAGTTCCCGCAGCGTATTGGTGGTCATGTCGAGCAGCGACTGACATCGCTCGACGGCGCCAAACCAATCCGCCTGCAAGAGTTTGGCGATCTCGGCCTGCACCTCTTCCTGCTGCGTATCGAGCCCCCGCTGCCGGCGCTCAATTCCGCCCACAAGATCGCCAACGGTGATCCGCAACGGAGCCACCACATGTTCCCGCCAGGCGTCCGCGCTGTCAGCGCGTTTGGCTGCCGCGAGAATCTCGGCGAGCTGGACCCGCAGCTGCCCCGTGAGGAGGGTCAAGCTCTCGCGTGTGAGCACTTCATCGTCGAGAAAAGAGTTGACAACTGCGGCGGCCAGGCGCGTCAGCGTATATTCACCGGATCGAACGATGCCCGCGCCGTCCACCCGGGCCAGCATGCGCTGGTCGCGGAGCCGTTGGATGGCGTGGGTCGCGCGCTTGCGCGGACGCTCCACGCCCGGATCCACCACGTCGCAGACCTGCTCGAACAGGTCGATCAGCACGTCTTCCTCGAAGGACGCGAGCGACGCCCGGTCAGCCCGCAGATACAGGCCGGCAAGAAAGCACAGATCGAGCGTCTTCAGATCCAGACTGATCTGGTCTCGTGCGAGCGCGGCAATGAGGCGGCCCGGATCCGACGGCATCAATCGCTCCTGCTGATCTTCGCTGCGATCACGCCGGCCTCGCGCCGCTCGAACAGGCGCATGATTCCCTGCTTTTTCAGCAGGGTGTGGGCGAGCTCAGGCGGCGTTCGGGGCTTTGTCATTGATACTAAAGACTCGATATACAGACCCTAATGTACCAAGGATTTGTATCATCAATCCACGCGACGTGCTACATCAATGAGCGCTGGCGGACGGATGTGGGATCAATCGAGCATCGCGACAGAGGAACAAGACACGACGCAGATACCAGCGTCGCTGACTGACAGCAGCGAGAGCACGGTCAATTGAGCGGCTTCGACCCGCCAGTCCGAGGGGCAGTTTGGTTACGAGATCTTCGTTCTTGTTCGTCACTAAACCATATTTTTGAGGCAAGCCCAGCATGACATTTACACGCAACCCGACAGGACGAGAACAAGACCTGATCGACCTCTTCAAGGCCACCTTCACAGCTTCCGAAGGGGCTGAGGAGGGCGCGCTGATCGCCGAGTTGGTCCGCAAACAACTGACCGAAACTCCAGCGGATGCTATTCATGTCTTCACTCTCGAAGAAGAAGGCTCGCTTCTGGGCGCTTGTGTCTTCACGCGACTGACGTATGCGGAGGATGATCGAACGGTCTTTGTGCTCGGCCCCGTGGCCGTGATGCCCGAACGGCAGGGCCAGGGCATCGGCCAGGCACTGCTGCACCAAGGTCTGCGTGTGCTGCGCGACGCCGGTGTGGATGTCGCCATGACCTATGGCGATCCCAACTACTACCAGAAGGTTGGGTTTCAGTCCGTCAGCGAGGACGAGGCGCCGGCTCCCTTTAAACTGCAATTCCCGCATGGTTGGCTGGGCCAGTCATTGACGGATCGCCCCTGGTCAGCCCTCAAGGGTCCGTCCTCTTGTGTTTCGGCACTGAACGATCCGGTGTTTTGGTAA
>JAFGTZ010000473.1 GCA_016938795.1 Chromatiaceae bacterium
CGTGCAGCGGATAGAGCGCGCCCGAGAGGCGCGCGCTCAGGGGACGCATGGCGCGCCCTCCTCTCGCCCCGCCTCGCGACCAATCGCAGCGAGGGCCGCGACCAGCGCCGGGATACGGGTCTGCCAGGCGTTGGCGCAGGCATGGTCGCGGATGAACTGGCGATCCCAGTCGCGTGCGAACGCCGCCCGCAGCGCATCGACCAACGCCAGGCGGAGCGCCTCGCCATCGTCCTTGCCCTCACCATAAGGCAGCAGGATGCCAAGCCGCGCATCGCTCACCACCTCGGCATTGCCGCCCACCTTGGTGGTGACCACCGGCAGGCCACAGGCCATGGCCTCCAGCAGCACATTGGCCCAGCCCTCGAAGCGCGTGGCGAGCGCGAAGACATCCCCTGCCGAGTAGACGAAACGCAGCGCATCGGGCGCCACCGCGCCGAGCAGATGCACCCGATCAGAGACCCCAAGCCGGATCGCGAGCGCGCGCAGCGCCTCGGCAGTGTTGCCTTCGGGCGTGGCCCCGCCGGCAATGAGCAGATGCAGCTCGGGTTCGGTCGCGAGCAGCGCCGGCAGGGCCGCGATGAGATGCTGAAAGCCCTTGCGTTCGCTCAAGCCCCCCACCGAGACCAGCACCCGGGCCTCGGGCGGCACTCCCCAGCGCGTCCGGCACGCCGCGCGCGGCTCGGGATAAAACCGATCGAGATCGACCCCATTGGCCACCACCTGAACCCGCTCGGGCGCCTCGCCCCAGGCCAGCGCCTCGGCGCGCAGCGACGCGGCCACCGTGAAGATCCGCGCCGCCCCGGCGAGCGCGCGCCGAATCTGGGCGCGGTGCAACGCCCGCCCCCGAAAGCGCATCAGGCTGCCGCGCAGCGTGATGCTGTAGGGACAACCGAGCAGAGGCGCGAGCCAGGCGGCGGCCACCCCGTCGGGCCAGATGAAATGGGCGTCGATCAGGTCGCAGCGCCCGGCGCGGCGCAGCCGCCGCAGGAGCGCCAGAGTACCGAGCGC
Organism: Chromatiaceae bacterium; assembly: GCA_016938795.1. Lineage (GTDB taxonomy): Bacteria > Pseudomonadota > Gammaproteobacteria > Chromatiales > Chromatiaceae > Marichromatium. Next base: position 1,009 of record JAFGTZ010000473.1, read on the forward strand.
CTCGAAGAACCCATCGGCCCCTTTGAAGAGCCCAGGAATGGAGAAGAAGCGCGGATGATGCACCTCGATGCCGTCCTGTCTCTCGACGCGGGGCACGGGCGGGCGCAGATGCGGATGCCAGCGCCGCGCCAGAGCCTGCCCAGGGAACCAGGGCACGGGCGCCACCACCACCAGATCCAGATGCTCGGCCACGCGACGCATGCGCTCGCGCACGAAGAGCCCAAAGGTGGGCTGGGCCGCGTTGGGATAGACATGGCTGTAGACCACCAGCCGGGGACGGCGCGCGCCTTCCATGCCTCACCCCTGCCCTGTGCGGCGCAGAAAGACGTCGAACATGAGCAGCGACCAGAGCGCTGGGCTGTAGTCGCGCTGCCCGCTCAGATGCGCCTCGATCAGCCCTTCCAGGGCGCGCCTCTCGAAGAATCCGCTGTCGAGCATGGGCGCGCCGAGCAGGGTCGTGCGCAGCCGCTCGCGCAGCGGTCCCCGGAACCAGCGCGC
>JAFGTZ010000474.1 GCA_016938795.1 Chromatiaceae bacterium
AGGACTGCACCGCTGCGGCGAGCGCTCGCGACTCGACGATGAGTTCGTCGGCAATGGCGAGCAGACCCTCGAAACCTTGCGCGGCATGGCCGAGTACGGCGTAGCGGCCACCCACGGTGAGCGTGGGCACGGCGTCGATGCGATAACGCTCGGCGAGTTGTTCGGCGCGCATCAGGCGGGTTTGGAGATCGAAGGAGTCGTAAACCGAGGCGAAACGCTCCGGGTCGGCGCCCTGTTTGCCTACCCAGTCGAGAATGGCGTCGCGGGTGTAGATGCGTGCACGCTCCTGGTGCAGCGCCTCGAATACTTTTTGGTCGAGTTGTTCGAGGTCGCCACCAATCTCCAGGGCCAGGAAGAGGCGCGCCAGCGTTTCCCAGGCGCTGCGACCGAAGGTCACCGGTACCCGGCGGAAGGCGACGTCGGGCGGCAGTCCGCGCGCCCACTCCTTCACGATGGGATTGAAGGCCATGCAGTGCGAACAGCCATAGGAGAAGAATTCGAGCACCTCGATCTTCTCGGGCGTGTCGCTCGGCTGGGGCGGCGAGATGGCCCGCCAATCACGGCCCTCGACCAGGTCGGCGCGCGTGACCATGGGTGGCAGTAAGGCAAGGCCCAGTGTGGCGATCAGCGATTGGTTGAAATGACGGCGGCTGATGGTCATGGGAACAGTCTCCTGCAAGCAAGGGGTTGAAGGCGCCCGGGTTCGCGCGGGGTGGCGCCTTAAAGCACGGTTGTGCGCGACGTTCGGGGCGCATCGCGCCACAGTGCGAGCAGGGCCAGCGCCGCGCAGAGCATAAATCCAGCCAGGGCCCAGTTCGCAAGCGTCAGGCCCAGGAGCCTCATTCCGGGGTCTTCGCAAAAGCCGGTGGCGAGAAAGAGCGCGGGCCAGCGCTCGCCCAGCCATTCGATGCCCTGTTCGATAAGGCCGGGCCTGCTCGCCAGGCAGGAAATGCTGCCGGGCGGCTGAAGTTGCAACCAGCTTTGATAGGCCGCCATGGCCGCACCCGCGAGGGCGATGATGAGGACGAGGACGCCGCTTATCCATCCCCACAGCCGTTTGGCGCCAAGCGCCGCAATGCCGGCGGTCAGCCCTAGGAGCAGATAAAACAGGCGCTGCGCAATGCAGAGATGGCAGGGGTCGAGGCGTAGCCAGGTGGTGAGCAGGATGCTGAAAAACGCCACGCCACAACCGCCCAAGGCCAGCGTGAGCCAGAGGGCGCGGGTGGAAATGGAGAACATTGCAGGCTCCGGAAAGGATCGGAATCGTCAGGGGGCGAATTGCCGGACAAGCCGGCGGGTGGCGGCATCATACCGAAAAGGCCCGCTCCTGGTCTCGGCACTGACGGCGCTCGGCAAATGCTCTAGGATGTCGCGCCCGGCGCAGAGGTTTTCGCGGCGCGTCGGGTGGCAACTTTCATCAACCAATCACATTGGGTATCTTCATGATTCTGGCGACTCTTGCCGTCATCGTCGGGCTCGCGCTCCTGGTCTGGAGCGCCGAGCGTTTTGTCGAAGGGGCCGCCGCCACGGCTCAGCACCTGGGCATGCCGACACTGCTCATCGGCATGGTCATCGTGGGCTTCGGCACCTCGGCGCCCGAGATGGTGGTATCCGCCTTGGCGGCAACCAGTGGCAATCCGGGGCTCGCGCTTGGCAATGCCTATGGCTCGAACATTGCCAATATCGCCCTGATCCTGGGCCTGACCGCGCTGCTCAGTCCCATCGCGGTGCAATCGGGGCTGCTGCGCAAGGAGCTGCCACTGCTCGCGGGGGCCACGCTGGTGGCGGTCGTGCAGCTGTGGGACGGGCAACTTACCCGCCTTGAAGGCTGGGTGCTGCTTGGGATTTTTGCCGCACTCATGGCTTGGACCATCTGGCAAGGACTGCGCCAGCGCAACGATGCCTTGGCCGCCGAGGTGGATGAGTCTCTGGAGGCCCATCCCATGCCGATGAGACGCGCCATTGTCTGGCTGGCCGTGGGGCTGGTGGTGCTGGTGCTCAGCTCGCGGTTGCTGGTGTGGGGCGCGGTGGCCATTGCGCAGGGCTTTGGTGTGAGCGATCTCTTCATCGGCCTGACCATCGTCGCCATTGGCACCTCGCTGCCGGAGCTGGCCTCCTCGCTGGCGGCCATTCGCAAGGGCGAGCACGACCTGGCCCTAGGTAATGTCATCGGGTCGAATCTTTTCAATACCCTGGCCGTAGTCGGCATTGCCGCGAGCATTCATCCCCTGGCGGTGGCGCCCGAGGTTCTTACCCGCGATGCCTTGGTAATGAGTCTGCTGACGCTGTCGCTCTTTGTTCTTGGATACGGCTGGAGAGGGCAGGGGCGTATCAACCGACTCGAAGGCGCCTTACTTATGAGCGTTTTTTTGGGCTATACCGGCTGGCTTATTGCACAGGCCTTCAGCGGCGCGACAGGATGACGATTGGGCGCCGCTCGGTTATGGTTTCCTCTGGAAGCGACTTTTTGCATCGCGAGAGACTGGGTGTGCGTCTGTCGTACTCCTAGTTCGGAGCGCATGAGGAAAACCGAAAAACTGATGCGCAATGAGTATAAGTATTAAAAAAAACACCCATAAAACCAGATAGATCGCGGGAGGACAACCCTAAATGTTAAAGAAGCTGGGTATCCGATTACAGTTGCAGCTCGGGACCGTGGCGGTCATTCTCATGACGCTCGCCTTTATCCTGCCGGCAGTCTTTACCACTGTGGGAACCTCCGCACAGCGAGCCGAGGCCTATCGCTTGCAGGATCTCTATCTGGGATTGAACGCCTCGATTCGCCAAGAGTCTGATCGGGCACTGTCGCTTGCCACCGCCGTGGCCAGTATTCCCGAGGTGCAGGCCGCCTTTGCCGCGCGCGACCGCGAACGCTTGAGCGCGCTCACCCTGCCCATCTTCGAGCGTATGCGCCAAGCTCATGGCGTGGTGCAGTTTCAGTTTCATACCGCGCCAGCGACCTCCTTTCTGCGTCTGCACAGCCCCGAAAAATTTGGCGACGATCTTTCAGGATTTCGTGCCACGGTGCTCGAAACCAACCGTGGCGGCAAGATCATCTCGGGGCTTGAGATCGGGCGCGCGGGCTTGGGGATGCGCGGTGTTGTTCCCGTGCTCCATCAAGGCCGACAGGTCGGTTCGGTTGAGTTTGGCCTGAGTTTCGGGCAGCCCTTTTTCGAGGATTTCGCGCGCCGCTTCGATGCCCAGGCGGTGCTCTATCTCAACCGCGACGGACGCTTCGAACGTTTTGCCGGCACCGCTGATGGTGATCCCGTGCTCTCTCCCGAGGCCATGCGCGAGGTGTTGACAGGCGCCTCGGTGACCATGCAGTCCGAACGTCACAACCGGCCCCTGGCGGTTTTTGCCGGTCCCATCAAGGATTATTCCGAGCAGCCCATTGGGGTGGTCGAGATCATGATTGACCGCAGCGCCGATGTCGCCGCCGCCCGTACGGCCACGCTGACCATCTTGGGTCTGGGGCTGGTGGCGCTGCTGATCGGCACCGGACTGGCCTTGGTGCTGACCCGTCTGATCGTGCGTCCGCTGCGCCTGGCGGTTGAGCGCATGGAACAGATCGCGCATGGCGATGGTGATCTAACCCAGCATCTTCCAGCCGATGGGGGCAACGAACTGGCCGACCTGGGGCGCGCCTTTAATGCCTTTCTCGACCCGCTGCGCGAGCTGGTGCGCGATCTTGCCGAAGGCGCCGAGCAGCTTGCGGCGGCCTCGCGCCAGCTCTCGGTGACCAGCGAGCACACCAGTGAGCAGGTGCGCCAGCAGCAGTCCGCCACTGATCAGGTGGCCACGGCCATGAACCAGATGACCGCCACAGTGGAGGAGGTGGCGCGCAACGCAGCCCAGGCCGCGCAGGGTGCGCGCGAGGCCGACCGCGAGGCGGAAGACGGCGCGGCCATCGTCTCCGAGACGGTGCAGGGCATCCAGGCGCTGGCCGAGGCGGTGGAGCATGCCGCCGGGGTGGTGGGGCAGCTCTCGGGCGATGTGACCTCCATCGGCAAGGTGCTCGATGTCATCGTGGCCATTGCTGAGCAGACCAATTTGCTGGCGCTCAACGCCGCCATCGAGGCCGCGCGCGCGGGCGAGCAGGGGCGCGGCTTTGCCGTGGTGGCCGATGAGGTGCGCACCCTCGCCAGCCGCACCCGCGACTCCACGCATGAGATTCAGTCCACCATCGAACGGCTGCAAGCGAGCGCGCGGCTGGCCGTGGAGGCCATGGAGCAGGGCCGAACGCGCGCCCAGGACAGTGTTGAAATGGCCAACCGCGCCGGCGCCTCGCTCTCGGCCATTACCACGGCGGTGGGGACCATCAGCGATATGAACAACCAGATTGCGAGCGCCGCCGAGGAACAGACGGCTGTGGCGCAAGAGATTGACCGCAATCTCATCAATGTCAGTCAGGCCGAGGATCAGATCGCCTCGGGCGCGGCGCAGATTGCCCAGGCTTCGGAGGCGCTCGCGCATCTTGCCAGCGATCAGCAAACCCGCGTCAAGCGCTTCAAGGTGTAGCCGCTCAGAGCCGCTGCCAGGCGGGAAGCGGCGAGGGCATAGCCCCGCCGCCGCCTCGCGGTGACTGGCTGTCTGTGCTATATTTAGCGGGCTTTACGTCATCGAATAGAGCCGACTGAACACTTTCTGGGCGGTTTCTCCTCATCAAACGAGACCCGGCCCCTGTCTGCGGTGAGCCCCAATGCTCGCGGCAGTCGTCCTCACGCCAGACAGCGCGCCGCGCGCCTGGCAGCCTCAATCGCGGCGGCCTCGATCCGCCACCTGCGTTTTCCTGTTTCTGGATAGCCGTACCCATTCGGTTCAGCATCCTCTTGGCCAACCACGGAGGAGCCTTCCATGTCTTCCATTGCACCCTCGACTGGCGCCGTTCTGGCGCAACAGCGACCGTCCCCAATCACATCCAAAGCGCGGCCTTTTCGCGTCTTCACTCAGCGCGACCTCGAGCGCATCGAGCCCCTGCGGCGTCTCTCGCCCGAGCATCGCTTTGCCATGCGCGTGGTCTCCAGCGTCCTGCCCTTTCGGGTCAACGCCCATGTCATCGACGACCTGATCGACTGGGAGCGCGTGCCGGAGGATCCGATCTTTCAGCTCGTGTTTCCGCAGCCGGGCATGTTGGAGGAGGCGCACTTTTCGCGCATCGCCGATCTGCTGCGCGCCGAGGCCGATGAGGCGCTGCTCGGCGAGGCGGTGCGCGAGATTCGCGCCGAACTCAACCCGCACCCCGCCGGACAGATGGAGAACAATCTGCCACGCCTCGGCGGCGAGGAGCATCTTCAGGGGATGCAGCACAAATATCGCGAAACCGTGCTCTTCTTCCCCAGCCAGGGCCAGACCTGTCACGCCTATTGCAGCTTCTGCTTCCGCTGGGCCCAGTTCGTGGGCGACAAGTCGCTGCGTATCGCCTCGAACGAGGTCAACAGCCTGCATCAGTATCTGCGTCATCATCCCCGCGTGAGCGATCTGCTCATCACCGGGGGCGATCCCATGGTGATGAAGACGCGCCATCTGGAGACCTATCTCGAACCCTTGCTGCGCCCCGAGTTCGACCATATCCAGACCATCCGCATCGGCACCAAGGCGCTCACCTTCTGGCCCTATCGTTTCACCGAGGATAGCGACAGCGACGCGCTCATGGCGCTCTTCGAGCGACTGGTGGCGCGCGGCAAGCATCTGGCGCTCATGGCGCATGTCAATCACTGGCGTGAACTCGAGAGTCCGGCAGTGCGCGCGGCCATCGCGCGGGTGCGCGAGAGCGGCGCTGAGATTCGCACCCAGGGCCCGCTGCTGGCGCATATCAACGACGATCCCTCCGTCTGGGCGCGCTCCTGGAAAACCCAGGTGCGTCTTGGCATGGTGCCCTATTACCTCTTTGTGCAGCGCGACACGGGCGCACGGCGCTATTTCGAGATTCCGCTGGTGCGCGCCTGGGAGATCTATCGCGAGGCCATGCAGCAGGTCTCTGGACTTGGCCGTACCGCGCGCGGTCCGAGCATGAGCGCCGGTCCCGGCAAGATCGAAATCCAGGGTGTTACCGAGGTTCAGGGCGAGCGGCTGTTCGTGCTGCGCTTCCTGCAGGGACGCAATCCCGACTGGGTGAATCGGCCCTTCTTCGCGCGCTTCGACCCCGAGGCCACCTGGTTCGACGATCTGAAGCCGGCCTTTGGTGAACGCGATTTCTTCTTCAGTGAGGAATATCGCCGGCGCTGGCCTGAGCGGCCACTCTAGGCCACCCTAAAGGCCTGTCCTCGGCCTTATCCGTGCTCGCTTGGGAGCAACCCAGCGGGCGCAGGATGAATTTGATCCCGGTCAGTTTGTGTTGGCTTTCCGCTGCGCGAACATTGACAGGGCGCGTCGAAACTCGTCTAATCCCGCGCTCGATTCCGATGGTGCCCCGCGATCGCTGCGTCGCGGGGTTAAACGGGAAGCCGGTGCCAAGGCGTCCAGCACGTCTTTCAGTCCGGCGCTGCCCCCGCAACGGTAGACGAGTCGCGGGCGCGACAGATGCCACTGTGAATCCTCATGGGAAGGCGTCGCGCCCCGGGTGCAAGGCACCCAGCTCGTAAGCCCGGAGACCGGCCCCGGAATCTTTGGCCGCGCCCCTTCGAGTGGCGCGCGCCGCAAGGTCCGGGGCCGCGTGGGGAAGCCGCTCGGGTCAACCGGGCGGCCTCCCTCTTGGCCGTCTCGGTTGCCTGTGCTCGCTCCACGCACCCGGTTAGGCACATGTTCCGTGCGGGTGGCGCGGACAGGCATAAGGACAAACCGATGAATCCCTCCCTGATGCTGGCGGCAGGCCTCCTGCCGCTCGGCGTGGGTGCGGCCTTTGGGGCCGACCCGGCGTTGACGCTCGATCCACTGGTGGTGACCGCCACCCGAACCCCTCAGTCGGCGGCGGCCACCCTGGCCTCGGTGACGCTCATCGAGCGCGAGACCATCGAGCGTCAGCAGGCGCGCTCGCTTCCTGACCTGTTGCGCGGTCTGCCGGGCGTGACCCTGGTGGAAAACGGCGGCCCTGGCCAGAGCGCCTCGCTGCTGCTGCGCGGAACCGACAGCGATCACCTGCTGCTGCTGATCGATGGGGTGCGAGTCGGCTCGGCCACGCTTGGCGGCGCGGCCTTGCAGGATCTGCCGCTCGACGCCATCGAGCGCATCGAGATTGTGCGCGGCCCGCGCTCCAGTCTCTACGGCTCCGAGGCCATCGGCGGCGTTATCCAGATCTTCACCCGGCGCGGCGGCGGTGCGCTGCGCCCACGCTGGAGCCTGGGCGCCGGCAGTCTCGACACGGCACGGCTCTCGGGCGGACTCTCGGGCGGCGGCGAGCGCGCCTGGTTCGATCTGGGCGCGAGCCTGGAGGCGACCGAGGGGCTCAACGCCTGCACCGGGCGCGCCCAGCCCTTCGCCGGCTGCGGGGTTGATCAGCCCGATCGCGACGGTTATCGCAACCAGAGTGTCAGCGCGCGCGGGGGCTTGCGTCTCGGCGAGCGCGCCGTGCTCGATGCGCATCTGCTGCGCACCTTCAGCGCCAACGACTTTGACGGCAGCGCCTTTGCTGGCAATCAGTCGCGCA
>JAFGTZ010000475.1 GCA_016938795.1 Chromatiaceae bacterium
AGAAGGCGTCCTCGGTCCCGGTCAGGCTCTCCTCCAGCTCATCGGCCGATTCCATGGCGAGTTTCAGGGCGCTGAAGAGCGATTCGGCATCGGCATTGGCGGACAGCTTGACCATGTAGACACCGAGATTGTCCATCTTGGCCCAGGAGCCAAGCTTTTTCTGGAAGGTATCCTCCAGCATCATGTTGGCGACCTGAACAGGAATCTGTCCTCCCTCGCTTTCATAGCCGACCGACCAGATCTCGCGAATCTCGAAATTGCGGTATTCGCTGGTGACCGAGCGCACGATGGCAAGCTGGGTGCGCCCGCCCCCCATTTCGCGCACCACGCGAAAATCGCCGTCGGCGTCAATGCTGTATTCCACGCCTGAGTCACGCAACGCCTTGGCCACGCGCTCGTCATAATCAGGCGTATCCTCGCCAACCTGAGCCAGTGCCATGGGGGCGCTCAAGGCCGCCGTAAGCGCGAGCAAGACAGACAGAGACTTCATCGGAAACCCTCCAGCATGGATGCAACAGGAGTTGATTGGAGGCTCATCATCCCATGACAAAACGCAATTTGACAACGCGCGCGCGTCCTGAGTTCGAGCCTTGGCGCAAGACGACTCAAACCCCTTGCGCCCCGGCATGGCCTTGGTTGAAATGCGCGCCCAAGCCGCCATCTTGGCGGCGCCTTATTCACTCATACCCCATTGACGAGGATGCAGCATGATCGAGGTTCGCGCGCTCTGCCGTCGCTACGGCGAGCTGGAGGCGGTCCGCGATGTGTCGTTCCGCATCGACCGTGGCGAGATCGTCGGCCTGCTCGGCCATAACGGCGCCGGCAAGACGACCATCATGAAAATGCTCACCGGCTTTCTGGAGCCGAGCGCGGGCGAGATCCGTATCGACGGGCTCGACATCGCCGAGCAGCGCCGCGAGGTGCAGCGACATATCGGCTATTTGCCCGAGAATTGCCCGCTCTATCCCGAGATGACGGTGCTCGAGGCACTCGACCATCAGGCGGCGCTGCGCGGCATCGCGCCCGCGCAACGCGCAACGGCCATCCGGCGCGCCATCGAACGCACCGAGCTTGGCGCCAAGGCGCGTGCCGCCATCGCCACACTCTCGCGCGGCTATCGCCAGCGTTTGGGGGTGGCCCAAGCGATCCTGCACGAGCCGGCCATTCTCATTCTTGACGAGCCCACCAACGGGCTCGACCCGGCGCAGATTCAGCACATGCGCGCCCTGGTGCGCGAGCTGGCGCGCGAGTCCACCCTCATCATCTCGACCCACATCCTGCAAGAGGTCGAGGCGGTCTGCTCGCGGGTGCTCATCATGCGCGCAGGCGCGCTGGCGCTCGACAGTCGCCTGGCCAAGCTGGGTCGCGCGGCGCGGCTGCTGGTGCTGATCGACGCAGCACCCGCGACGGCCGAGCCGGCGCTGGGCGAGCTGCCCGGCGTCGAGTCGGTCGCACTGCTGGAGGACGACGGGCGGCTGCGTCGCTTTGCCCTGGCGAGCGCCGACATCGGCGCCCTGGCCCCACAGGTCGCGGCGCTCGCCGCCGCGCGCGGCTGGGCGCTACACGGGCTTGAGCCCGAGCGGCACGATCTGGAGGCGCTCTTTGGCGCCGTGACCCTGGAACAGCGGGAGGTGCTCCATGGCTGAGATGTGGCGCATGGCCCGGCGAGAACTCTCCGCCTTCTTCGGCTCGCCCGTGGCCTATCTCTTTATCGGTGTCTTTCTCGCCGTCTCGCTCTTCGTCTTTTTCTGGGGCGAGGCCTTCTTTGCGCGCAACATCGCCGATGTGCGCCCGCTCTTCGAGTGGATGCCGCTGTTGCTGGTGTTTCTCTCGGCGGCGCTCACCATGCGGCTGTGGAGCGAGGAGCGCCGCGCCGGCACCCTTGAAAACCTGCTGACCCTGCCGGTGCCCCTCGTCAGTCTGGTGCTGGGCAAGTTTCTCGCCGCCTGGGCGCTGGTTGCCGTGGCGCTCGCGCTGACCCTACCGCTGCCCATCACGGCCTCGCTTCTGGGTCCGCTCGACTGGGGACCGGTGTTTGGCGCCTATCTGGCCACCCTGCTGCTGGCCGCCGTCTATCTGGCCATCGGGCTCTTCGTCTCGGCGCGCACCGACAATCCCATGGTGGCGCTCATCGGCACCACCCTCATCTCGGCCCTGCTCTATCTGATCGGCGCCGAGCCGCTCACGCGCCTCTTTGGTCACGAGGCCGGCGAATTCCTGCGCTTCATCGGCACCGGGGCGCGCTTCGAGTCCATCACCCGAGGCGTAATCGACGCGCGCGATCTGGGCTATTACCTCAGCCTCACGGCCATTTTTCTGACCCTGACGATGCTCAGCCTGGAGCGTCTGCGCTGGGCCGAGGGCGGCAATCCGCGTCAGCATCGCCGCTGGCTGCTGGTCAGCGCGCTCATCGTGGCCAACCTGCTCGCGCTCAATCCTTGGCTGGGCCAGATCAAAGGGGCGCGCGTCGATCTGACCGCCGGCCAGATCTACAGCCTCTCCTCGACCACCCGCGACTCTCTGGCGCAACTTCAGGAGCCGCTGCTGATTCGCGGCTATTTCAGCGCCCAGACCCATCCGCTGCTCGCGCCCCTGGTGCCGCAACTGCGCGATCTGCTGCGCGAGCTCCAGATTGCGGGCGGTGATCGGGTGCGAGTCGAATTCGTCGATCCGCAGCGCGCTCCCGAGCTGGAGCGCGAGGCGGGCGAACAGTACGGCATCCGCCCGGTGGCCTTCCAGACCGCGAGCAAGTATCAGGCGGCTGTGGTCAACTCCTACTTCGATATCCTGGTGAAATACGGCGACCAATACGAAAGGCTCGGCTTTCAGGATCTGATCGAGGTGAAGGTGCGGGGCGAAACCGATCTGGACGTGCGCCTGCGCAATCCCGAATACGACCTGGCGCGCACCATCAAGAAGGTGCTCCAAGGCTACCGTGGCGGCGACAACCCCTTCGCCAATCTCGATCAACCGGTGCGTTTCGAGGGCTACATCTCGGCGCCCGAGCGCCTGCCCGAGCCCCTGCCCGCGCTGCGCGCCGAGCTCGAGGCGCTGCTTGCTGAGCTGGAGGC
>JAFGTZ010000074.1 GCA_016938795.1 Chromatiaceae bacterium
CCACCGTGGTGGTGGTCATTGGCTTTGGCGATGAGCGGGATCTCTTGCCTTTGCTGCAACGTCTGCCGGCTGGGCGTGGAGTCGCGTTGGTGCTCATCGGGCGCGAACCCCTGGCTCCTGAGCGCCTGGCCGAGGCGCTGGCGCCAGGTTGGACTCAGGCCACGCTTGATAAATCGGGAGCTGTTTGGTTGCCCAAGGCCGACCATCTGTGGCTGCTCCCCCCTCAGGGACGGCTTGTCCTCGTCGGGGGCGAGATACAGCTTTGTACCAGCACAGGAGCCACACAGGCGATTGATGTCACCTTAGGCACGCTTGGCGAAGTCTTCGAAGAAGGCGCCATCGCCATCCTGCTCTCTGGAGAGGGTGTCCAGGGCGCTCAGGGGTTGCGCGCCATCAAGGCGGCAGGCGGCATGGTGATGGTGCAGGATCCGCACAGCACCGAGCACGATCAGATGCCGCGCCAGGCGCTAACTGCGGAGCTTGCCGACGCTGTGCTCGCCCCCGAGGCGATGCCCGATCAGCTCATGCGCTATCTTGCCTCTGTGCGTCGCGCCAGTACCTGGGGGCAACGCCCCTCGCGGGGATGCGAGCAGGACGAGCTTGGGCGGGTGCTGGCGTTGCTGCGCGCCCGCACACGCCACGACTTCAGGGGGTATCGCCGGCGCATGTTGCTGCGCCGCGTGCAGCGACGCATGGGACTGCGTCATCTCGATACGGTTGAGGACTACCTGGACGTGCTGCGCTCGGATCCGGATGAACCCCAGCAGTTGTTGCGCGATCTGCTTATCGGCGTGACTAGTTTTTTTCGCGATCCAAAGGCCTTCGAGGAGCTGGTCGAACGGGTCATTGCGCCCTTGGCAGAACGTCAGTCCGAGAGCGGGGAGGGGATTCGGGTCTGGGTGCCGGCCTGTTCAACCGGCGAGGAGGCCTATTCGATGGCCATGCTGCTGCTGGAGGCCTGCGAGCATCGGCGCCTCTCCTGCGCCATTCAGGTGTTTGCCACGGATATCGATCACACGGCCCTGAACATTGCCCGTCATGGTCTCTATCCGCCCAGCGCCTTGGCCGAACTCGATGCCCAGCGTCTGCGGCGGTTTTTTGTCGAGAGCGACGAGCAAGGCTATCGGGTGAGCAAACAGCTGCGCGAGGCGGTCTTGTTCGCGCCACATAACCTGCTCAGCGATGCCCCCTTTTCGCGCCTGGATCTGATCAGTTGCCGTAATCTGCTCATTTATCTTGAGCCTGAGGTTCAGCACAAGCTCATCGGCCTTTTTCATTTTGCGCTACGCCCCGGTGGCGCCCTGCTGCTTGGACCGTCGGAATCCATAGGGCCGCATCACGAGCTGTTTGAAACGCTCTCTAAACAGTGGCGTCTCTTTCGTCGCCTCAAGGGCGGACGGGTTCCGCTGCCCATGCTGCCGGCGAGCGGCCTTGGCGATAATGCCTTGAGCGCCATGCCATCGCATGGCTCGGAGAGCGAGTTCCCGACGCCCTATACCTTAGCCGAGCTTGCCCAGCGTCAGTTGCTCAATGACTATGCCCCGGCC
>JAFGTZ010000476.1 GCA_016938795.1 Chromatiaceae bacterium
ATCGCCTTCCAGGCCGCCGAGGCCGCGCTGCTCTCCGGGGAGCGCTGGCTTGAGAACGATAGCAACCGTTCAGCGGCCGCCGCCAAGAGCAGCGACATCGTCCAACCCGCCCAATGGGATGGCGCCAGCCCCGCGCCTGACGGCAATCTTGGCGTGAGCGCCTGGAGCACAGGGCCTGCGTCCAATCCCGTCTTCCATGTCGGACCGCCCCGCGAGGTTCGTGGCGCCGGGGTCGAGCTCGGCGCGGGCTCCCTGATGCGCACCCTCTACCCCGTGACCGCCTACAGCACGGGCGCGAGCGCCACCACTGTCGTGATTCTGCAGAGCGCCTACGAGGCGCCGCCGCCCTGAGGCCAGAACAGGGGATGGCGGGCCGCCCGCGCCCGCCCATGCATCGCCCGCGCGTCTCTCACCGAGGATCTCGCCATGTTGCCTGTCACCATCGCCCAGCGCACCCGCGCACTCACGCTCGCCTTGGCCCTGACGGCGGTTTCCGCGCAGGCCGGCGTCGATGTCGCCAATGCCCCGCTCTTCGTCACCGCGCCCGTCATTCCCGCCCTCATCCTGGCCATTGACGACTCGGGCTCCATGGATTCCGAGGTGCTGATGCGCACCAACGACGGCGCGCTCTGGTGGCACACGGGAGACCAGTCTTTCGTTGGCCGCAACCAAGCGGATGAACCGGAAGCCGGGTTCATCAACTTCAACGAGGATGGCGGCGCTGGTTCTACCTGGAAGAAATATGTCTATCTCTTCCCCAACGGAACCGGTTTGCAGAACGGACGGCGCGCCTATAAAGACAACACACACGATCATTACGCCATCCCGCCCTTCGGCGCCTTTGCCTTTGCCCGTTCGCCCGAATACAACCTGTCCTATTTCGATCCCGCTGTCCGCTACGAACCCTGGCCCGATCTTGGCGGCCACAGCTTCAGCCAGTCCGATCCCGCCAGCGCCAAGACCGATCCTGTCAAGGGTAACGAGACACTGAATCTGACGGTGACCATCGAGGACGATGGCGATCATCATCTCTTCCGACTGAAACCCGGCATGAGCATTCCAGCCGGCACCTCCTACAAAGACGCGACGCTCGGCTGGACCATGGCGGC
>JAFGTZ010000477.1 GCA_016938795.1 Chromatiaceae bacterium
CTCGGCGCTCTACCTCAGCGACAATCCCGACGTGGCCGCCGCCGGTGTCAACCCGCTGCTCCACTTCCTGGCCTTTGGCGTCGAGGAAGGTCGTCAGGCGCTCTATATCGGCGAGGCGGTCTGGTAAGCACGGAGCAATCCAAGCGCCCCGCCACCGCGCGGGGCGCGTTTCACTCGGCCACGGTCTCCGCGTGGCTGAGCGCTCTTGTGTCAGCCTCTCCGTGGACACTGACGATCCGCCCAAAGGCACCGCTGAAAACTAAGGCGTAAGCTTCCCATACAGGTTTGAATAGGTCTGAGAGAACGATGAGAAAGTGTCGTGCGCGATCAAGGGCAGCTCGCCGCCCGCCGCACAGCATCGCCTCTGCACCGATTCACTCAGGCCACGCAGCTCAAATGCGCGGACCTAACAACCGAACGTGAAAGACAGATCAGAAGCCGCCTTGGGTTACACTGTGGTTTTGGCGCCTAACCCCGGCGCTTGTGCTTAACCTCTGATTGTCCCGGATTCACCCTATGATTTCGCTTCTGGACTATGGCGCTGGCAATGTCCGTAGCCTGCGCAATGCCATCCATGCCCTCGGTTTTTCCTTGACTGACATCCGTCGTCCCGAGGATATCCTGGCTGCGGAACGTCTCATCTTTCCCGGCGTTGGCGCCTTTGGTGCGGCCATGGAGCGACTGCGCCGGCTGGGCTATGTGGAGCCCTTGCGCGAATATCTGGCTGCCGGGCGACCTTTTCTCGGCATCTGTATCGGTCTGCAGGTGCTTTTCGAAGGCAGCGAGGAGTCGCCCGACACGGCGGGGCTGGGCATCATTCCAGGACGCATCCGCCGCTTCGAGACCCCTGACCTGGCGGTGCCTCACATGGGCTGGAACGATGTGCGCATCGCACGCGACTCGCCCCTGTTCGCCGACTATGCCGGTGAGAAGCTCTATTTCGTACATTCCTATCGCGCTGAATCCACGCCCGAGAACGCCGCCTGGGTGCTGGCCTACAGCGATTATGGCGCACCCTTCATCAGCGCCGTGCAGTGCGGCCAGCTCGCCGCCGTGCAGTTTCATCCCGAGAAGAGCGGCGCGGCGGGGCTGCGGCTGCTGCGCCACTTTCTCGCCGGTGAGGATGGGGCGAATGCCCTGCCTGCTAAGCAGCACATCTCGACAACCCGTTTCGCCAAACGGGTTATCGCCTGTCTCGACGTACGGGCCAATGACGCAGGTGATCTGGTCGTCACTAAGGGCGATCAGTATGACGTGCGCGAAGAAGGCGCGGTGCGCAATCTCGGCAAGCCGGTCGAACTCGCCCAGCGCTACTACGAAGAAGGCGCCGACGAGGTGACCTTTCTCAACATCACCGGCTTTCGCGACTTTCCGCTCGCCGATCAGCCCATGCTGGAGGTGTTGCGTCGTACCTCCGAGCGCGTTTTCGTACCCCTGACCATTGGGGGCGGCATTCGCGCCTTCACTGACGCCGATGGGCACCATTATTCAGCCCTGGATGTCGCTGACGAATATTTCCGCTCGGGTGCTGACAAAATCTCCATCGGGTCGGATGCAGTTGAGACCGTCGAACAGGTCCGCGCTCATGGCGCCACAGGCGAAAGCGCCATCGAACAAATCGCGCGCGTCTATGGTAACCAGGCCGTGGTGGTTTCCATCGATCCACGCCGCGTCTATGTTCACTCGCCCGAGGAGACCGCGCGCACGGTGATTCAAACCGCCCAACCTGGCCCCAATGGCGAGCGTTACTGCTGGTTTCAGTGCACGGTGAAGGGCGGGCGCGAAGGGCGCGATGTCGATGTGGTGGAACTTGCTCAGGTATGCGAGCGCCTTGGCGCAGGCGAGCTGCTGGTGAATTCCATCGACCGTGACGGCACCGGCGCAGGCTTCGATCTGGAGTTAATTCAGCTGGTGCGCGCGGCTGTTGGTATCCCGGTCATCGCCTCCAGCGGCGCGGGTTGCGTCGAGCACTTCGCCGAGGTCTTTGAACACACTGGCGTCGAGGCCGCCTTGGCGGCCGGCATCTTTCACCGGCGCGAGGTGCCCATCGCAGCGGTTAAGAGCTATCTAACCGAGCGTGGTATCGAGACCCGCCTAAGCTAAATTGGTCGAGGCGCCGCGCCAGGTTGTACCCCGAAACCACTGAATTTCAGCCGAAGACATCGCCCTATTCCGCCAGACTGGCGCGAATGGCCGCGAGACGCGCGGTGCGCAGTTGCTCGGGGATGAGACGGGGCTCGGGGGCGGCGCGGGCGATGGCGCCGCTGTCGAGGGCGCGCACGGCCTCGGCGAGACGACGCCAGAGGCGGCCTTGGGGATAGTCGCTGTCGGCGTGGCCGGTGCGACCGCGCGAGTCGGCCTCGCAGGCGAGCAGCATCTGCTCGAAACGCTCGGGACGGCGCAGCGCATCGCAGCGTTCGAGCACATCCAGGATGGTGCCGGGGCGTAGTTCGGCGATTTTATGGACAAGACCGTGCTCGCGCGCGGTGATGCGCGCAAGCTCGCGGCAGCGGCTGGGTACGCGCAGCCGCGCGCAGACCGCTTCGAGCAGCGCGACGCTGCGCGCCTCGTGGCCGCGATGACTGGGCAGGATGTCCGCCGGGGTGGTGCCCTTGCCGAAATCGTGACAGAGCGCGGCGAAGCGCACCTCCAGCTCGGGTGAAAGGCGCGCGGCCATGTCGATGACCAGCATGGCATGCACCCCGGTGTCGATCTCGGGGTGCCACTGGGGCGGCTGGGGCACGCCCCAGAGCCGGTCGAGTTCGGGCAGCAGGCGCGCGAGCGCACCGCAGGCGCGCAGCGTCTCGAAAAAGCGCGAGGGGCGCGACTCGCCGAGCGCCTTGGCCAGCTCCTGCCAGACGCGCTCGGGAACCAGGGCATCGACCTCGCCGGCGGCGACCATGGCGCGCATCAGTTCCAGCGTCTCGTCGGCAAGGCGAAAGCCAAGATCGGCAAAGCGCGCGGCAAAGCGCGCGGCGCGCAGGATGCGCACCGGATCCTCGGCGAAGGCCGGCGAGACATGGCGCAGGAGGCGCGCCTGGAGGTCGGCAAGCCCGCCATGCGGATCGATGAGACGCCCAGCGCGGTCCTCGGCGATGGCGTTGATGGTGAGATCGCGCCGCGCCAGATCCTCCTCCAGCGTCACCTCGGGTGCGGCATGCATGACAAAGCCGTGATAGCCGGGCGCACACTTGCGCTCGGTGCGCGCGAGCGCGTATTCCTCGCCGGTGTCGGGATGCAGAAAGACCGGAAAATCCTTGCCCACGGGGCGAAAACCGCGCGCGAGCAGAATCTCGGGCGTCGCGCCCACCACCACATAGTCGCGCTCGCGCACCGCGCGTCCGAGCAGACGGTCGCGCACCGCACCGCCCACCAGATACAACTCCAGATCGCCCGTCAGATCCCGCGCGCCCGCGCCGGAGGTGGGGTTTGGTTTATCGGAACTCATGCGATTCACTCGTCTCCATGCTCAGGGGCCACTGAAAAGCGCCCGCCGAACAGGCTAGAATGCCGATCAACTCCAGCGATTCATGACTTCGGGGATACATCAGGATGCGGTTCATCGGCTACCTGCTTTTGCTCGCGCTGCTTGGCTACGGCCTCTGGCCCTTTTGGGTCGTCTATCGCATCGATGACCGGCTGGCCGAACTCGATGCCCGGGGGCTTGCGCCCTATGTGGATTTGCCGGCAATCCGCGCGAACTACAAGGCACGACTCGATGCGGACGTGAATGCGCTTCTGCCCGCCACCGATCCGGGCAAGGTACTCGACTGGCTGCGCCAGAATATTGATCAGCTCGGCGATGCCGCGCTGGAGCAGGCCATTACCCTGCCCTGGGTGCATCAGCGTCTGCGCGAGGCGGTAAGCACGGCCACCGGTCAGAGTCCAGCCTATTTGATCGCGGGCGTGGATTATGCCTTTTTCGAGCGCCATGATCGGCTGTTGATCCGCATCGGCAAACTCGGCCTGGGTGAGACCCATGTGCGCCTCACGCGCGAGGGGCGCGAGTGGCGCATCACCGACATCATTCCCTGAGTGAATCCAAGGGTGGCGGATCCGAAGGCAGCGGCTGGAAGGCGATGAGCGTCATGTCATCGCGTCTTGGCTCGCGCCCACGATAGGCATCGAGCAGACGCTGCAAGTCGGCAACCTGATCCTGAAGCGAACGCTCGACCTGACCCGCCAGCCACTCGGCCAGACGCCGTCGCCCGAGCAGACGCGGCGGTGTGCCGCCCATGTGATCGGACACCCCATCGGTCAGAAGATAAAAACGCGCGCCGGGCGCAACCGCCACCCGATGCACTGGAATGGCTTCGGGAGGCGGCAGGCTGCGATAACCCAGATGGGCGCGCGCGCTGCGGATGGTTTCAACCCGCCCCTCGGGCGAGACACAGAGCAGCGGAATACCCGCACCGGCGAACTCAAGCGCGCGCCGGGCCGGATCCCAGATCGCCACGGCGGCCTCCAGGCCGTCGTCGGACTCGGCCTCGGGATGGTCCTGGCGCAGTCGGGCGCGTACCAGCCGGTCGATGGCAAGCAGGATCTGGGCCGGGTCGCGTGCGCCCTCGGCGCGCAGAATTTCCTTCATGGCCGAGGCCAGCACCAGGGTGATGAAGGCCCCCGGCACCCCGTGCCCGGTGCAATCGGCAATGAGGATGAGCGAGCGCTCACCCATGGGTTCCAGCCAGAACCAGTCACCCCCCACCAGATGCAGCGGCTCCCAGCGCACCTGGATAGCGGCGAGTCGGCCATCGAGCGCCGCCTTGTCGGGCAGCATGGCGGTCTGGATGCGCCGCGCGTATTGAATGCTTTCGAGCACCAGACGGTTGGCGCGCGCCAGCTCGCCATGGGTGGTTTCGAGTTCGGAGAAGGCCCGCGCCAGGACGTCTTTTTGTTGCTCAAGCTCGGCGGTGCGCTCGCGCACCCGCACCTCCAGATCGCGCGCCAGGGCGCTGAGCTCGGCGCGCGCGCGGTCGCGCTCATCGAGCGCCGCCTGCGAGGCGCCCAGCAGATGCTGCAGATGGTTGAGCAAGAGTCCCAGCTCGTCGCGCCGGTGCGTAGGCAGCGCGGGCGCCTGCCAGCGCCCCGGATTGGCAGGATCCACCCGAGCGATGGCCGCGCCGAGACGCAACAGCGGACGGGTGATCATGAGATAGAAGATGGCCACCACCAGCGCCGAGATGAACAAGGCGCGCAGGCTGCCGAGCAAGCTATCGGTGAGCGCCTGGCGCAGAAAGCGCTCGACCAGTACCTCGGGGGCCAGCTCCAGACTGAGCTGCCCCACCAGGGCGGGTTGCTCGGAGCCAACCGCATAGGTCAGCGGGCGCTGCACCCGGCAGATGTCGGCAAAGAGCCAGGCCCAGTCGCGCGTTAGACCCGTGACGGGCATGGGGTGCTCGCGCTCGGCCAACACCTGCCCGAAGTCGTCGCGCAGTTCGGCGCGGCGCAGGCTTTCCAGCGCAAAGAGGCCGTCGATCAACTGGCGGCCCAGCTCCTCGTGGAGCTGATAAACCGCCTCGGAGGCCGAGCCCTCGACCAGGCTCAGGGTCTCGTCGAGTGAGCGGCGCACCTCCTTGCGCATCTCGCCCCAGTCGAGCCAGAGCTGCACCGCCCCCACCGCAAGCCCCAGCACCAGCGCCACCAGCAGGGTGAGCACGGCCTGCTTGAAGGTGAGACTGCGCCAGGGGCTCACCCCAGAGGACGCGCGGGATGCCGTGCGCGCCTCGACCGCCTCGACCGCCTCGGGTGTCATGGGAAGGGGTGCGCCGGATCGGCGGGGATCTGGGTATCGGGCAGGCCATGGCGCGCCTTGATGGCGAACACCTGCTCGGCCTCGTCAAGCATCCAGCGGTCAAAACGCTCAAGGATATCGGGATGGCGACTGGTGGAGAGACGATAGTCTCCACGCAGATGGGGAAGCTGGGGATCGAAGCGCAGGGTCGGGGCCGAGTCGAGACCCAGCTCGCGGAGCTGATACTGGACCACCGCGACATTGGCATAGGCCGCATCGACCCGACCGATGAGGGTCTGGCGGATGAGCGCCGTAAAATCGGCGTTTTCGCGCAGCATCAGCCGCCCCTCGCCCAGGGCATCGAGCCAGGCCACGGGCGTGAAGCCGACCACAGTGCCCAGCTGTTGGATGCGACTAGCGGGCTGGCCAAGAGCCCCGTCCGGCACCAGGGTGCCGTCGAGCGACTCGACCACCGGCTGGCTGTAGTGCAGCACGGCGCCGAGGCGCTGTTGCGGCTGCCAGTGGGGGTCGTCGGGGTATTTGAAGTCGATGCGCCCATCAAGCAGGCTGGGCAGCAAGCGGGCCACAGGCAGGGGCTGATAGTCGAACGCCAGGCCCTCAGCGGCGGCAAAGGCATCGAGCAGCTCGCGCCCAAAACCCTCGAAACCGGCGTTGCGTCCGTCGTGATAAGGGCGGTAGTCGATGTTTTCGACACCGACCACATAGCGCTGAAGCGACACCTCCTCGGCGAGAGGCGCCGTCAGAGAACAGAGCCACAACCCCAGCCAGATCAGTCCGCGCAACCTTATCCCTCCCAATCGTCTGCGCCCTCGGCATCGGCAAGTTCAACCTGAACCCGATTGCGCCCGGTGCGCTTGGCGACATAGAGCGCCTGGTCGGCGCGGGCAATGGTGCGCTCGATAGGCTCGTCCACGACCGTGGTCGCGATTCCAATGCTCAGGGTGAGTCTGATGCGGATGTCGCGCCAGACGATCACGCTCTGCTCCAGACAGTTGCGCAGACGCTCGGCGATCTGACGCGCGGCAGGCAGATCGGTCTCGGGCAGAATGGCCAGAAACTCCTCGCCGCCGAAGCGCCCGGCAATGTCGCCCTCGCGCAGCGAGGCGCGGAACAGGCTGCCGACATGGCGCAGCACCTCGTCGCCAGCCGCATGACCATGGGTGTCGTTGATGCGTTTGAAGTGGTCGAGGTCGATGAGCAGGATCGCCAGTTCGCGCTGGTGGCGCGCGAGGCGACGATACTCGTGCTCGCCAAGTTCGAGCACATGACGGCGGGTGTGCAGACCGGTGAGTTCGTCAATGGAGGCGATGCGGCGCAGCTCGCGCTCCAGGTGTTCGCGCCGCTCGATTTCCTGAAGCAGGGTCTCGTTGAGCGAGGTCAGCTCGCAGGCCTGAAGCGAGAGGGTGCGATTGGCATCGTGCAGATCGAGCTGCATGCGGTCGCTGATGCGCACCAGCCGCATGGTCTCGCGATAGCCATTGCGATAGGCCTGGGCAAGCTGGCGCACCCCGCGCGTCACGTCATCAAGCTTTTCGAGCATTTCCTCGGCTTGACGAATGACTGCGCGCTCTTGCGCATAGAGCGAAAATTCCGGCTCGTCTTCCGGGGGCTGTAGGTCAGGGGTCATGATGCTGCAACACTAGCCTGCCAGGTCGGTCTCGACTTCGCAAAGATGAAAATCCGCAAAGCGGAAATCCTCCCGGAAATCCTCTCCAAACTCCAGCATGGCGTCATCCTCGGGGTGATAGTGCCAGTTGATGCGCGTGGACAGGCCGCGCGAGGCGGCCAGCTCCAGCATTTGAAAGATGTTCATCAGGGCCTTGGCGCTGCTGCTGTTGAAATAGGACAGACGCAGATCAAGCACCAGGGGCGACTCGGGCGGCAGCGGATCGGGGCTGCACAGGAAGGTCTCCAGCGCCTTGAGCACCGGCCCGTAGAAGGCAGCCGCATCCTCGGGATAGGACTCGCCCTCGATGCGCAGGCATCGGTTGGGAAAGTCGAAATCGAGGTGCGGCGAACGTTCGGTCGCTGCGCGGTGCAACCTCTCCATGCAGATCCTCTAGATGTAGGCCTTGAGACAGAAATAGGTGCGCTCGGCATCGAGTTCGATAAAGCCGAACTCGATAGGCGCGCTTGAACGACGGGCAATCTCGATCAGGCCAATACTGCCGCCACGGCTGTCCGCCTCGGACGGTTCGCGCAGTTTTTCGCGGTAGTGAGACTTGAGTTCGTCCGCATCCATGGCGGCCAGCTGTTCCAGGCGCTCACGCAGCCGGCCCACCTCGGTGTGCGCGACGATGTTCGCGCAGACTACGGAGAAGCGCCCTTCCTCGCGCCCCACGACCACCAGCCCGGAACTCAGTTCGACCGGACGATCAAGCTCGCCCGCCACTCGATCAGCGGAGTAGCGAATGATGTTCTGCGCCTGCTCGACAAACACCGAGAAGACGCGCTTGATGACATTGGCATCGGTGGCCTCCAGGCTCATCTTTTGCTTGAGCGCCTCGCCGAGCGAGTAGAGGATGCCCTCGGAGAGATAGCCCACAAAGGAGAAGATGACGCCACGCGCCTGAAGCTGCTGGTGGAAGGCGAGAGACTCTGCCGTCATCGACATGAAATGAAGCCCGTGGAGGAAGCGCCCGAAATGCACTCTAGCATAGCGCAAGCACGGGCCTTGTTGAACGCTTTAGAGAATCGGACTGAGGCGGGGTCGCCAGGGCGCCCGCCTCATCGAAAGTCAGCGAGCTCGATCAGTAACCGAGCAGCGGTTCCAGCACGCCGGTTGGAGTGTCGCCGGTCACGCGCGGGTGTACGCTCACGCCGATGGGCTCGACCGTGGCATCGCGGCCCTCGATGAAGCTTTGCTCCATGACGATGACGCGATAGGCCTTGTTGAGCCGCAGCGCACGCTCAGGCGAGGCGAAGAGCAGCACACTGATGTCCTCGCGCAGGGCGTCGAGTATCTCGGCCTTGAGCTCGCCAGTGTCAGTGAAGAAGCGCGTGCGCACCTCCTCGTTCTGGCGGAACTCGTCCCCTGCCCCGTTGGCGGCAAGATAAAAGGCATATTCGGGTTCGCCATCGACGCGCAACGGCTCGGGCGTGCCCTCAAGCCCCTGCTGGCTCCAGTGGTACCAGCCGCGCTGGAAGGTCTCGGCGCCAAAACGGCGCGGGAAGGCGAAACTCGAATCCGTGGTGGCGCCGATTCCGCTGTGACAACCGACGCAGAAGGCCAGCTCTTCATAGGTTTGCGGGCGCAGCTGACCCTCGGCATCCTCGATCATGGCGGCGTACACCCAACCCTGATCGTTGCCGAGCCCAGACTCGATATTGCCGCGGAAGGTGCGAATACGCTCAGGGAAGTCGTGCTTTTCCTTCTCTTCGGCGGCCATGCGATTGTCGAGATCGGCGTAGCTCATCCACCAGAGCTTCTTGGCATAGCGCACCTCTTTCATGCGCGCGGCCAGCCGATTGGCGCCGTTCTCGTCGAGGTCGATGTAACGCACCGTATGCAGAAATTCGGTGCCCTCGGGATAGAGGCGCGCGGCCAGATGCACCCGCCCGGCGCGCTGTTCCTCAAGCGCCTGGCCCACGTACCACATGAAGCGCCCTTCGAGCGGCGCCCAGTCGTAGGTAACCTGCTCGGCGGTGCCGATAACGCCATCGCGATCGAGATCCACACTACCGAGCGCGGCCTCATCCACGGGCTCGATGGGAATGTCGCGCTCACGAATCAGCGACTCGACGATAGCGAGATTGGTCTTGTAGACGGCGGCATCGTAGTCGCCGGCCAGATTGCGCTGGAAGGCATCGGCCAAACGGATGAGCACATCATCGGTCGAGCCGTTGGTGGGCCAGAAGGTGCCGAGAAAGGGGTAGTAGCCAAAGGCGCGCCAGCCGGTCAGGCGGCCATCGGGGGCCCGATCAAAGCCCTCGGTGTCGAAGTCGAAATAGGCATCGGGCACGAAGCCCTCCCAGACGCCATCGTCATTGTAGTCCCAGTCCGCCGGCACCTCAGCGAGACGCTGGGCCGGGATGATGCGGCCCTCGGCGTCGAAATAGTTGCTCTCGCGGATGTAGCCGAGAATCTCCTCATCGCTGATCGCGGCCACGGCGGCGCGACGATCCTTGAAGAGATTGACCCAGGGATTGGTCTCGGCGGGCGCAGGAAAGGCGTAGGAGAGCTGGAGATCGTCGTCGTTGAGATAGTTGGGCGATTCGGAACGGGTGTGGCAGGAATAACAGGGATTGTGAATGCGCCCGTCGCGCACATCCTCGGTGCGGGTATAGCACTGCGAGACGATGTGTGGTGTCTCATTGACCAGGATCTGATCGTCGAGCGCGGCCCAGGCGCCCGTGTGCGGACCGACCAGCCCGGCAGCGCTCAGCGCAAGGGATAGGGTTGTTTTGAAAGGAAGGCGTCGCGGCAACATGCTTCAGGTCTCCATCTCGCTTGGGTACTCCATCACGCCCGACCATCACGCCCGACCGCAGCAGGAGTCCAGGAACAAAAAAGCCCCTCCGCCCCAGAGGCGAAGGGGTTGGGTTACAGGAGCGCCACGCTGGCGCTCCGGCATCGGCACCCGGCTTAGTGGGTCATGGCCGGGAACAGCATGTAGCCCGTATAGCCATTGAGTTCCGAGGGCTGCTCAAGCTTGTCGCCGTCCGACTCGCCATAGGGGTGCTGCACCACCGACATCAGATAGGCATGGCCGTTGATGTCGGGATAGAAGTACGGCGAAGTGGTTTCCGAGCCGTAGGGCGTGGTCTGAATGCGGGTGAGCGAACCCGAACTGATGTTGTAGGCCCAGATCATGTCGTTCTGGTGGCCCGAGCCGGTGTCCTCGCCGATGATGAGGGTGTCGTAGCCCGGCATGTAGGTGACATTGTCCGGGTTGGCGAGACCGTTGACATCGCACTTGTTGGCGCCGTCATAGTTCGGAGAATCGGCGCTCGCGCCATAGCTCTGGGTCATGGGCGTGCCCACCACCAGCGGATACATGTCGATGGCGGTGTAGTTGCCATCGAGATGCAGCGCATAGACGCCGCCGCAGACATTGCCCTGGGTCAGGCGGATGTGATTGGTGCCGCCCAGATCGTACTTGTC
>JAFGTZ010000478.1 GCA_016938795.1 Chromatiaceae bacterium
CCAGCGCACCGAGACCGCGCTGGCTGAAACGGCCATCCATGCGGCGCGCTTTCGCGCCAGCGCCGACGCCGCCATTGCCTACAGCGTGCTGCGCCTCACCCAGCCGGTTGTGGAGGAGGGCGATGCCGAGACGGCCTGGCGTCCCGATGGCCGCTTCCATCTCTGGCGCTTTGCCGGAGAGTCGCTGCGCATTCGGATTCGCGACGAGGCCGCCCTGGTCGATCTCAATCAGGCCTCGGATGGGCTGCTGGCCAACCTGCTGCGGCTGCTCGGGCTCGCCCCCGAGGCGGCCGACGCTCTGGCGGCGGCCATTCTCGACTGGCGCGACGAGGACGATCTGGCGCGTCTCGGCGGGGCCGAGGATGAGGATTATCGCAACGCAGGCTATCCGCTCGGGGCCGCCGACCAGCCCTTTCGCAGTATCGAGGAGCTCGGGCTGGTGTTTGGCATGACCCCGGACCTCTATCGACGTCTGGCGCCCGAGCTGAGCCTGGACAGCGGCAAGCAGGAGCCGCGCCAGACCTATGCCTCGCCCCTGGTGCTGGCCGCCCTTCAGGGGCTCAGTCTCGAACAGGCTGAGGAGCAGGTGGCGGCGCGTGAACAGGGCCTGTTCGAGCAGGCGCGACCGCTTGCGGCATCCGAACGGGGCGGGCCGCTCTATCGCATCGAGGTCAGTCTGCTGGAGCAGGGGCGCCCGAGCGCTAGCATGGAGGCCCTGGTCGAGGTGCTCAACGATCAGCCGCCCTATCGCATCCGTTGGCGTCGCTACGGTATCGAGCTAGCCCAGCCCGAGCAGGCGCAGGACTCGGCGCCCTGAGGAGTGCGCGCGCGCCAAATCGGACGGGATTTGCGACAATGCGCGTCATTGCCGCGAGCGACTGACTCGCCATTCATGCCTTCTTGAACCCATGGCCCTGATCGAGCGTTTCAAAGCACCGCGCCTGTCCCTGCCGCTTCCGGGCGAGGATCCGGTTGAACGGCTGCGCCAGCGCGGCAAGCAGCTCATGCGCTGTCTGCCTGCGCCCCTGCGCGCCCTCTTCGCGCCCCCCGAGCCCTGTCTCAGGCTGGAACTCCAGGGCGAGCGGGCGCGCTTGACCCTGGAGCGGGGCGAGCGGCGGGACGATCTTGGCGAATTCAACATCGATCTGCTTGAAACCCTGCCGGGACGACTGGCTGAGCACCTGCGCCCCGAGGCGCGTCATCGCACCGAAATCGAGCTGCCCGCCGAGGCCGTACTCAGTCGCCGCGTGTCCTTTCCCGTACAGGTGCGCACCAATCTCGCGCAGGTGGTGCGCTATGAAATCGACCGTCTCACCCCCTTCAGCGGCGAGGCGGTCTATCACGACATCCAGCTTCAGCCCGGCCCCAAGCGCGCGGCCCGCATTGGCCTGGAACTGGCGCTGTGCCGACGCGACCGACTCCGGCCCTGGATCGAGCAGCTGGCCGCGCTCGGCTCGCCGGTCTCGCGCATCGCCTGGGCAGGCGCCTGGCCACGCGCCAACCTGCTGCCGCCCGAGGAGCGTCCGCGTCAGCGACGGCTGCGCTGGAATCTGGATGCCAGTCTGCTGATGCTGGTGCTTGTGCTGCTGCTGGCTGCCATGCTCAGCCCCTTGTGGCAAAAGCAGCGCCAGATCGCCATGCTCGATGCCGATCTACGCCAGGCGCGTGCTCAGGCGCTGGAGGTTGACAGCCTTCGCCAGGAACTTGAGCGCGCCCGCCAGGGCAGCCGCGCGGCCATCGAGCGCAAGCTCGGCGAGCCCCGGCTGCTGGAAATTTTGCGTGAGCTGACCGAGCGTCTGCCCGACGATACCTGGATCCAGAGTCTGGAGTACAAGGCGGGCGAGATCGAGCTGCGCGGTGAGTCGGCCCAGGCCACGGCCTTGATCGCCCTGCTCGAACAGGCCCCGAACATCGAGGGCGTGACCTTTCGCTCGCCCGTGACCCAGGTGGCCCGCTCCGGCAAGGAACGCTTTAATCTCGCCTTTCGCCTGACCCCGGAGACTCTGCCATGAGCGACATGGCCGAGACCGCCACAGGTCGCTGTGCCCTGGTCTTGGGGCTGGCGCTAGGGGCGTTGCTGCTGCTGCTGCTCGCCATTGTGCTGCCTTGGGCACAGGCGCTGGTGGCGCTCGATGAGGACATTGCCGCCAAGAGCGATCAGCTCGCGCGCTTCCAGCGCCTTGGCGCTACCCTGCCCGTACTGCGCACAGAACTCGACAGCGTGCGCGCCAACGAGGATTTCAAGGCCTTCTATTTCAGCGCATCAACCTCGGCGCTCGCGGGCGCGGCACTCCAGAGCCGGGTTCAGGAGATCGTCAACCAGGCCGAGGGGCGTTTGGTCAGCACCCAGATCCTGCCCGAGGCGCGCGGCGAGGAACCCGCGCGGGTGCGGGTGCGGGCGCAGATCCAGGGCTCGACCGAGA
>JAFGTZ010000479.1 GCA_016938795.1 Chromatiaceae bacterium
CGCGCGCCACAGCTCCCTGAAGCGTCCCGTGCGCCAGAGCGCGCGCCACTCGCCGACGGGGCAGTCGATGACCGCGTCGAGTTCGGGATGCTGGGCCAGGAGTTCGCGGTACTCGGGCTGCGCCAGCCAGGCGAGATGCGCCTGGGGATGGGCCGCGCGCAGCGCCTGGATGAGGGGCGTGGCAAAGACGATATCTCCGATGGCCGAGAGACGCACCAGCAGGATGCGCGGCGGCGGATCAGCGGATTCGGGCATGGAGGAGGGGTTGGCGTTTATCATGGGCTCTATGATACGCCGCCAGCCGCCAGCCGCGCGGTCTTCCCTTGCATCCCAAACCAATTCTCATGCCTATGTGTCAGCCTCACGCGTCGCGTCCACTCTGTCTCTTCATTCCAAGCTTCGGCGATGGAGGCGTCGAGCGCATGATGGTGAACATCGCGCGCGGACTGGCCGATGCCGGGCAGGCGGTTGATTTTGTCACCAGCGCGCGCGAGGCACCCTTTCTCGATCAGCTGCCGGCCTCCGTGCGTCTGCATCTGCTGGAGGGCCGCACGCGCGCCGAGCGCATCCGCTGGCTTGCGGACCATGTGCGCCGCACCCGCCCGCGCCTGGTGCTGAGCGCCAAGACCCGCGATGACGAAGTGGCGCTCGCGGTCAAGCGCCAGCTCGGCGGCGATACGCGTTACTGGCTACGCCCCGGTTCGGCCATGTCCGAGCGCTGGCGCGCCAAGGGCAAGCATGCGCTGGGTCGCTGGTGGGAGGCGCGCCGGCTGCGCGGGCTCTATCGTCGGGCCGATGGCATCATCGCGGTCTCGCACGGCGTGGCCGAGGATGTTGCGGCCATTACCGGCCTGCCGCTCGCTGCCATCCGGGTCATTCGCAATCCCACCCTGACTCCCGAGATGGAGGCGCTTGCCGCCGCGCCGCTCGACCACCCCTGGTTCGCACCCGGCGAGCCGCCGGTCATTCTGGGCGTGGGCGGGCTGCGCACCCAAAAGGATTTTTCCACCCTGATCCGCGCCTTTGCCCAGGTGCGCGCGGCGCGCCCCTGTCGGCTGGTCATTCTGGGCGAGGGGCGCCAGCGCGCGCGTCTGCTCGATCTGGCTGAGACGCTTGGCGTGGGTGAGGATCTGGCCCTGCCCGGTTTCGACCCCAATCCCTACCGCTATCTGGCCCGCGCGGCGCTCTTCGCGCTCTCCTCGCGCTGGGAGGGCTCGCCCAATGTGCTCACCGAGGCGCTGGGGCTCGGCATCCCCGTGGTGGCAACCGACTGCCCGAGCGGTCCGCGCGAGATCCTGCAAAACGGCGCCTTTGGCGAGCTGGTCGCGGTGGGCGACGCCGAGGCGCTCGCCGCCGCCATGCGTCGCACGCTTGAGGCGCCGCTGCCGCCCGAGCGGCTGCGCGAGGCGGTCGCCGACTATCGACTTGCGATCAGCGCTCGGCGCTATCTGGCGGCCTTTGGGACGCTATATTGAGTTACAACGCTCTGATAATACTGGCCTGGAGAGATGAAACGCGCGACAGCGCTGGAGCTTGATGATGCCCAAACAGAATGGCTGGCGGGCGCTTGGTGTGAGCACTCTACTTGGATTGGTTGCTACCTTGCTGGTTGTATCGGTTCAGGCAGGCGAGAGTCGTATCGAGCTGATCGACGGCTCGGTGCTTACCGGCGAGCTGCGTGCGGTGGAGAGCGGGCGTTACTGGATTCGCTCAGCCACCCTGGGCGATCTCTCGGTGCCCGAGGAGCGGGTGCGCTCGGTCACCCCGCTTGCCGCGACAAGCTCGGGCGCACCCATTCCAGGTTTCGGTCAGGCGGATCTCGCCGCCATTCAGCAGCAGATTGCATCCAATCCCGATCTCATGAAGCAGGTCATGGCGCTCCAGAACGATTCCGATCTTCAGGCCATCCTCGCCGATAGCGCGCTGACACAGCGCGCCATGGCGGGCAATCTGGAATCGCTTGGGCAGGATCCGCGCATCCGCCGCCTGCTTGAGAAGCCTGAAATCCGCGCCCTTATGGAGGCTTTGGTGGGAGAGTAAGGGGTTTGGGCCTCTCTCCCTCAAGCCGCTTAGGGTGCGCATTGCGCACCGTTGCGGCAGCCTTCGCGCCTTGCGCAGGGTACGCGGTGCGTACCCTGCGAGATACCGTCTCTCCTGTCAAACGTCAGGCGCAGACTTGTGGAAGCGGCTTCCAGCCGCGAGCCGACAGCGAGACCCTTGCAGATACAGGTGACACCGCGCCTGCCGGTCAATGCTGATCCCGGGTTCTCAACCTCAGCGCGGGGTTCTCGCGGCTAAAAGCCGCTTCCACA
>JAFGTZ010000075.1 GCA_016938795.1 Chromatiaceae bacterium
CAGCTTGCGGCGGATGCTGGTTGGGATGTCGGCATGGGCGTGTGCGGTCCTCTGAGGTGCGAAAGGGCCTTGTGCGCATTCTGAATCCAGCGCATTGGAACCAGAAAGGCGCAAAGCCGGTTAGAGCCTGATCCATGACGGGCTTCTTGCCCAGCACAGCCATCCTTGGCGCGCTTTGCGCCTGTGCGGTTCTAGCGCTCGTTCAGACGCGGGATGAGCTGGGCGAAGTTACAGGGCCGGGTGCGCCGGTCGAGCTGGGCTTCGAGCATGCGCTCCCAGGCGGTGCGGCAGGCCCCGGTCGAGCCGGGCAGACAGAAGATGAAGGTGGCGTTGGCCAGCCCCGCGAAGGCGCGCGACTGGACCGTGGAGGCGCCAATCTCCTCGAATGACAGCTGACGGAAGAGTTCGCCAAAGCCTTCAATCTCCTTGTCGAACAGCACCCGCAGCGCCTCGGGCGTGCTGTCGCGCCCGGTCAGCCCCGTGCCGCCGGTGCTGATGATGACATCCACGCCCGGATCGGCAATCCAGCGCGACACCAGGGCGCGCAGCCGGTAGCGATCATCACGCTCGATGCACTGCTCGACCACATGATGCCCGGCGGCCTCGGCGCGCTCACGCAGCAGGTGTCCGGAGCTGTCCTGATCCGGGCCGCGCGTGTCCGAAACCGTCAGCAGGGCCAGATTCAATGCCAGGAACTCGGCATCCTCGGTGGTGTGTCCCATGGAAAATCCTCGTCAGAAGCTTCAGGGTCAGCCCAGCTTGGGTACCAGAATGATGGCCCAGATCACCAAACAAAAGGCGATGCTCGAAAACACCGCCGCCGAGGCGATGTCCTTCGCACGCCCCGAGAGTTCGTGACGCTCGGGGCCGACGCGGTCCACATTGGCCTCGATGGCCGAGTTCAGCAGCTCCACGATGGGCACTACCAGCAGACTGCCGACCAGCAGGGCGCGCTCGACCGGGTTCTCGCCGAGCCAGAGCGCGAGCGGCACCAGGGGGATGAGCAGAAAAATCTCCTGCCGGAAGGCCTCCTCGTAGCGGAAACAGGCCTGAAAGCCCTTCATCGAGTAGCCGAAGGCATGCACCACGCGGCGCCAGCCGCGCACATTATGATTCGCCATGGTTGGCTCCCTGGGGCTGCGCCGACCAGGCAAGATCCAGATGACGCGCCGCGCGCACCTCATCGAGACGGCGCACTGGCTGGGTCCAGGGCGCGCCCCGCAGGCGCTCGGGATCCTCCTCGGCCTCGCGCCGGATGGCGGTCATGGCCTCGACGAAGCCGTCGAGCATCTCCTTGCTCTCGGTCTCGGTCGGCTCGATGAGCAGGCACTCGGGCACCAGCAGGGGGAAATAGGTGGTGGGCGCGTGATAGCCGTGATCGAGCAGACGCTTGGCCACATCCATGGCCGTCACACCCCAGTCGCGCGCCTCGCGGCGCAGACTGAGGATGAACTCGTGGCTCGCGCGCCGCTTGGGATAGGCGGCCTCGAAACCGGCCTCGGTGAGACGGGCGAGCAGATAGTTCGCGTTGAGCGTGGCGAACTCGGCCACCCGCCCCATGCCCTCGCGCCCGAGCAGCCGGGCATAGACATAGGCGCGCAGCAGGATGCCGATGTTGCCGCCGAAGGCGCTGAGCCGCCCGATGCTGTCGGGGCGGTCGGCTTCGGTCAGCCAGCGATAGCCGGTCTCGTCCCTGGCCACCAGGGGCACCGGCAGATAGGGTTCGAGCCGCGCCGAGACACCCACCGGACCAGCGCCCGGACCGCCGCCGCCGTGCGGGGTGGAGAAGGTCTTGTGCAGGTTCATGTGGATGACATCGAAGCCCATGTCGCCGGGGCGCACCTTGCCGAGGATGGCGTTGAGATTGGCCCCATCGTAATAGAGCAGACCGCCGGCCTCATGCACGGTGCGGGCGATGGCCTCGATGTTGCGGTCGAAGACGCCGAGGGTGCTGGGGTTGGTGAGCATGATGCCGGCGGTCTGGGGGCCGACTGCAGCGCGCAGCGCCTCCAGATCGACATCGCCATCGGGGCCGGTGGGAATCTCGCGCGCCACAAAGCCGCACATCACCGCCGAGGCGGGGTTGGTGCCGTGCGCGGCATCGGGCACCAGTATCTCGGTGCGGGCGACATCGCCACGGGCGCGATGATAGGCGCGGATCATGGCCACCCCGGCAAATTCGCCTTGAGCGCCCGCAGCGGGTGCGAGCGAAACCGCGTGCATGCCGGTCACGGCCTTGAGGATGTCTTGCAGATCATGCAGACAGGCCAGCACGCCCTGACCGTGGCTGTCGGGCGCGAGCGGATGGCGGGCGAGAAAGCCCGGCAGCATGGCGAGGCTGTTACAGGCGCGCGGGTTGTACTTCATGGTACAGGAACCGAGCGGGTAGAAATGGGTGTCGATCGAGAAGTTCTTCTGCGACAGGCGCGTGTAGTGGCGCACCACCTGCATCTCCGAGACCTCGGGTAGGGCGGCGCGCTGGCGCCGGCGCAGCGACGCGGGAATGCCCTCGGGCGCGGGTGGGTTCAGCGGGGCCTGAGTGGTGGCGCGCCGTCCGGCGCGGGATTGGTCGTGAATCAGCATGGTGATGAGTTCTTCTGTTCAGTGGCTCGCGAGTCGCGCCCCAAGGATGCGCCCCAGCAGATCGGCATAGTGCGCCATCTCTTCCTCGGTGCGCGCTTCGGTGGCGCAGACCAGCAGGGCCGGACCCAGCTCGGGATAATGGGCATCGAGCGCAAATCCGCCGAGCAGCTCATGCGCGGCGAGCGACTCCAGCACCTCGGCGCTCGGCAGCGGCAGGCGCAGCGCGCGCTCGTGAAAGACCGCGCCGCTGAACAGGGGCTCGACCCCCGGGATGGCGGCGAGACGCTCGACCAGATGCGCGGTGTTGGCGTGACACTGGGCGGCCACCCGCTCCAGCCCCTCGGCCCCGAGCAGCGCCAGATGAATGGTGGCGGCCGTGACCATGAGCCCCTGGTTGGTGCAAATGTTCGAGGTCGCCTTGCTGCGGCGGATGTGCTGCTCGCGCGCCTGGAGCGTGAGGGTGAAGCCGACCCGTCCGTCGGCGTCGAGGGTGCGCCCGACGATGCGCCCTGGGAGCTGGCGCACATGGGACTGACGGCAGCAGAGAAAGCCCGCGTAGGGTCCGCCTGAGGCGAGCGGCATGCCAAAGGGCTGCGCCTCGCCACAGGCGATGTCGGCCCCTTGTGCGCCCCAGTCGCCCGGGGGCGAGAGCAACGCCAGCGCGAGCGGGTTGACCGCGCCGATGACCAGGGCGCCGCGCGCCCGCGCCCAGTCGGTGAGCGCATCGACCGGTTCGAGCACGCCAAAGACGTTCGGCTGAGCGATGATGACCGCCGCAATCTCATCCTCGCCGGCGGCCTCGGCATAGTGTGCAACGCTGCTCTGGCCGCTGGCGATGTCAAAGCCCGCCTCGATCAGCTCCACGCCCTGCGGCTCGACAATGGTGGCGAGGGTGCGCCGCCACAGCGGATGGAGCGCGCGCGGCACCAGCACGCGCTGCGAGGTGCAGCGGCGGTTGGCGCGCAATGCCATGAGCACCGCCTCGGCCAGCGCACTGGCCCCATCGTAGAGCGAGGCGTTGGAGGCATCGAGCGCGGTGAGCGCGCTCATCATCGACTGAAATTCATAGAGCACCTGAAGCGTGCCCTGACTGGCCTCGGCCTGATAGGGGGTATAGGCGCTGTAGAACTCGCCGCGCGAGACCAGCTCCCAGACCGCCGCCGGGATGTGGTGATCGTAGGCCCCGGCGCCGATGAAGCAGAGCGGCTCGCCGTCGGCGCGGGCGCGCTCGCGCATCAGCCGCCCGATGCCCGACTCCGAGAGCGCGGGCGGAATCTCGCCGAG
The DNA here is from genome assembly GCA_016938795.1 of Chromatiaceae bacterium. Lineage (GTDB taxonomy): Bacteria > Pseudomonadota > Gammaproteobacteria > Chromatiales > Chromatiaceae > Marichromatium. The sequence goes on from JAFGTZ010000075.1 coordinate 3,868, forward strand.
CGCCTCGGGGCAGCGCAGCGCCTGGGGAATCTCGTCAAACAGCCTGTCGATGCGCTCAACGCCGATGGTGGCGAGCATGGCGCGGATATCGTCGTCGGTATGGGGGATGAAGGGCATGGTGTCTCGGGGGCGGGCGATGGGGGCCGCGCATCGGGCGCGCAGCCCCGGGGATAAGCTCTGTGCGTCGTGGCCTGTGGCGCCTAGGCGTCCTCGGCGACGACCTCCTCATAGGCGCTGGCATCGAGCAGTGTGGCGAGATCGGCCAGGTTGCTCGGCGTCATGCGCAGGATCCAGCCCTCTTCATAGGGGCTGGAGTTGATGAGATCGGGCGCGTCGCCAAGGGCGGCGTTGGTCTCGACAATCTCGCCCGCGATGGGTGCGTAGATGTCGGAGGCGGCCTTGACCGACTCGACCACGGCGCAGGCCTCTTCGGCGCCGACGGTGCGGCCGTTCTCGGGCGTTTCGACAAAGACGATGTCACCGAGCGCTTCCTGGGCGTGATCGGTGATGCCGACGGTGATGGTGCCGTCTCCATTGTCCTTGATCCATTCGTGCGAACGGGTGTAGCGCAGATCGGCGGGGATGTCGCTCATGGGGCTTCTCCAAAAAGGTCCGTGTAGCGGACTGGGTTCCAGTGGGTTGGTGGTGAATGACAGGGCGCGCTCAATCGAGCGGGATGCAGGCCTGACCATGACGCGCGAAGGGCGGTTTGACCACGCGCGCCGCAACCGCCTGACCGCGAATCTCGACCGCGCAGAGATCGCCGGGTTCCAGCCTCACGCCGGAATCGAGTCGCGCCAGCGCGATGGAGCGCCCGAGCGTGGGGGCAAAGCCGCCCGAGGTGATGTCGCCGGCCGGCTGGCCTGCGACGAGCAGGCACTGATGGGCGCGCAGCACGCCGCGCCCGCTCAGCAGCAGACCGATGAAGCGGCGTCGGTCGGGACTGGCGCGCAGATGTTCGAGCGCGGTGCGTCCGATGAAGTCGCGCTCGGCCGGTTCCCAGGCCACCGTCCACTCCAGCCCCGATTCGAGCGGGCCCACATCCGCGTCCATGTCCTGGCCATAGAGGTTCATGCCGGCCTCCAGACGCAGGGTGTCGCGCGCGCCCAGCCCGCAGGGACGCACCCCGGCGGCGAGCAGGGCGCGCCAGAGTTCAACGACGGCATCCGCCGGCAGCATGAGTTCGAAGCCGTCCTCGCCGGTGTAGCCGGTGCGCGCCACGAACCAGTCGTTATGCTCGGTGGCAAAAAAAGGCTTGAGCGCCAGGGCTGACTCGGCCAGCTCGGCGGGCAGCAGGGCGGCGGCGCGCGCGCGCGCCTCGGGGCCCTGCACCGCGAGCATGGCCAGATCCTCGCGCGGCGCGATACGCACCGCGAAATGTCCGCTCTGGGCGCGCATCCAGGCGATGTCGCCGTGCGCGGTGGCGGCATTCACCACCAGTCGATAGCGCTCGCCGCCGCGCCAGTAGACGATGAGATCGTCCACTACGCCGCCGAGTTCGTTCAGCATGCAGCTGTAAAGGGCCTTGCCGGGGGTGGCGAGACGCGCGACATCGTTCGCGAGCAGATGGCGCAGAAAGTCGCGCGCGCCCGCGCCCTCGACATCCACCGGGCGCATGTGCGAGACGTCGAAGACACCCGCCGCGTGGCGCACTGTCTGGTGTTCGTCGAGCTGGGAGCCATAGTGCAGCGGCATGTCCCAGCCGCCAAAGGGGACCATGCGCGCGCCGAGCGCGAGATGCTCGGCATAGAGGGGGGTTCTGGAGCCCATGCGACTCTCCGCTGGATGGTTGGTTAAGCGCGGCGTCGCCATTGGGCGACGCTCGCGCGACGACACCGAGGGCACAGGCCCCAAGCGTCGCCCCTCTGTCCTAAACCTGAGAGTTTGCGGTCACGAGATGAACAGCTCGTGACGGCTGCCCCGTCGGTGGGTTGGCGGCGCGTGCGCGCGCGCCAACCGCTCTCCAGAGTCGGTCTGCGTTCCCGTGGTCCTTTTGCCTGAGCGATTCCGGGCGATGTTGCGCCTTCGGCGCCGGCCTGAGTGGCCGGTCTCTCCCACGGGACATGACACGAACTCGGCACTATAAGCGCGCGACGAGCGGATTACCAGCCGTCAGTTCTCGCTGCGCCGTCTGAAGCGCGTACCGCCGCACTCGGCGCAGGTCGGAATGCGCCCGGCCTTGACGAAATGGGTTTCGGCGCCGCACTGGTCGCACACCAGGGTTCCGGGGCCGGTGATCTCGCCGGCCTGATAGAGGCTCATCTGGCGTGCGGTCTCGGCCCATTGGGCGAGTTGCAGGCTGGTCTGGTCAGCCACTAGTTTGAACATCTCGAGCATGCGCTTTTCCATCAGCTCCAGATCGAAGCGCCACCAGTCGCGGATGTCCTGTCCGGTCTCGACGATGTAGTGGGCGGCGTCCTCGATGTCGCGCTTGATGTAGTCCGAGACCTTTTCGGCCTCCTCGCGCGTCAGTTCGCCAAGTTCGACCATGCGCTCGCGCGTCTTGTCGAGGATGTCGCGAAACCTTGGCACCGACTCCTGCTGCGCCTTCTCGATCGCCTCATGCGTTTGCTTGAGCATGCGCTCGTAGGCCTCGACCAGCTTGTCGGTGGTGTCGTGCTTGTGTTCTTCGCTCATGGCTCTGGCTCTATCTTCTGGAGACTCAAAGGTTAGGATAGCAGAAGCCTCTGCGGTATCCTTGAAGGCATCGAACCCATGCCCATCCATCAACAGAATCAATCATCAGCACCCATGCAGACCGACTACGATCCGCGCGCCATCGAGGCCGCGGCCCAAGGCTATTGGGAAGACCGGCAGTCCTTCAAGGCCGTCGAGGATCCCGCGCGCGAGAAATTCTATTGCCTCTCCATGTTCCCCTACCCCTCCGGGCGGCTGCACATGGGGCATGTGCGCAACTACACCATCGGCGACGTGATCGCGCGCTATCAGCGCATGCTCGGCAAGAACGTGCTCCAGCCCATGGGCTGGGACGCCTTCGGGCTGCCCGCCGAGAATGCGGCCATTCAGCATGGCATTCCGCCCTCGCAATGGACGCGCTCGAATATCGCCTACATGAAGGGGCAGCTCAAGAGCCTGGGCTTTGGCTACGACTGGGAGCGCGAACTCGCCACCTGCGACCCGGACTATTACCGCTGGGAGCAGTGGCTCTTTACGCGCCTGATCGAGAAGGGGCTGGCCTATCGCGCCAAGGCCACGGTGAACTGGGATCCCGTCGATCAGACGGTGCTGGCCAACGAGCAGGTCATCGAGGGGCGCGGCTGGCGCTCGGGCGCCCTGGTCGAGAAGCGCGAAATCGAGCAGTGGTCGGTGCGCATCACCGA
>JAFGTZ010000480.1 GCA_016938795.1 Chromatiaceae bacterium
CGCATCACCGTGGGATCGAGCGCGGCGGCCTGCGCGTAGAGCGCGCTCCAGGTCAGCCCCTGCTCGGGATGGGCGAGCACCTGCTGGGCGGCGAAATAGGTCAGCACCGTGCCAAAGAGCGCGAGCGCGATGCCCACGCCGCAGAGGATGAAATACTTCCAGGCCGCCTCGACCGCCTCCGGGGTGCGATAGAGCGAGACCAGCAGCACGGTGGCCAGGGTCGCGCCCTCCACCGCCACCCAGAGCACCCCGAGATTGTCGGTGCTGAGCGCGATCAGAAGGGTTAGCATGAAGGTTTGATAGAGGGCGTGATAGAGCCGCAAGGCGCGCGTGCTCACCCGCCCGGTCTCCTCGATATGGCGCATGTAGGGCCGCGAGAACAGCGCCGTGGTCAGGCCCACGAAGGTGGTCAGGAGCAGCAGTGTGGCGTTGAGTGCATCGACCCGGAAGCTCGCGGCGGAGATGACCTCCTGGTTTGCCACCGTCAGCGCCACCCCCAGCGCACCGAGCAGGCTCAGGGCCGAGAGACCGAGATTCAGCCAGCCCGCCAGCACGGAGGAGCGGATGAAAAACAAGCCGGCTCCGCCAGCCAGCGGAGCGAGCAGCATCAACCACAGGGCACTCATCCCAGCATCACCCCTTTCAGTATCAATGGACTCTTGGCGTCTTTGCTGTTCATTCCTGGCTGCCCTCGGTTTCGCTCAACCGATTGAGCCGATCCACATCGAGCGAGTCGATGCTCTCGCGGATCTGAAAGAAAAAGATGCCAAAGAGCACCATGGCCACCAGCAGATCGAAGGCCACGCCCAGCTCCACCACCAGCGGCATGCCACTGGTGGCCGAGATGGCGCCGAGAAAGAGCCCGTTCTCCATCGACATGAAGCCCAGCACCTGGGCCACCGCCTGCTGGCGCACCACCATCATCAACAGGCCGATAAGCACCACGGCCAGACTCACCGCCACGATGTTGCGGGTAAAGATCAGCTCCTCGGCCACCATGGGCATCACCACCCAGTCGCTGAAGATCACCAGCGCCACCGCCGCCATGGTCACCCGCGCCGGGCCGCGCAGGGTCTCGATGAGCCGCTCCAGCCCCAGGCGTCGGCTCAGCCGGTGCAGCATCCAGGGGATGAGCAGCGCCTTGAGCGCGAAGGTGAGGGCCGC
>JAFGTZ010000481.1 GCA_016938795.1 Chromatiaceae bacterium
CAGTACGCCTACCGCGACCGCCGCCAGAAAAAGCGCCAGTTCCGCACCCTCTGGATTGCCCGTATCAACGCCGCCGCGCGCGATAACGGCCTGTCCTACAGCCGCCTCATCGACGGTCTGAAGAAGGCCGGCGTCGAGGTCGATCGCAAGGTTCTCGCCGACATTGCCTACCACGACAGCGTCGCCTTCGCCGCCCTGGCGCATCAGGCCAAGGCCGCGCTCGCCTGAGATGGCCCGCACGCGCAAGCCGCTCGGGCTTGCGCGTTTTGCCCGTGGATGAACAGCATCGACGGGCGCTCGCCATGATCCGCCCCGCCTGCGTTCTCCCTCTTGATCTGGGGCTTCTGGCGCCGCTTCTGGCGCCTGCTGGCAGCGCAGACGGCTCACATCAGACTCCCAGCCGGAAGATGCAAGTATGGCTGAACAGATCGGACTCGATATCGAGACGCTGCGCGAGACGGCGGTTGCCGCAGTGGCCACGACCGACACCCTTGCCGCGCTCGATCAGGTGCGTGTGCGTTATCTTGGCAAGAGCGGCGAACTCACCGCACTGCTCAAACAGCTTGGCCGCCTTCCGCCCGAGGAACGCCCCGGTGCGGGACAGCGCATCAATGCCGCCAAGGTTGTCGTACAGGAGGCGATCGAGCAGCGCCGCGAGACGCTTGAGGCCGAGGCCCTCCAGGCACGCCTGGCAAGCGAGCGCATTGATGTGACGCTGCCGGGTCGCGGATCGCGCCCGGGTGGCCTGCATCCGGTCACGCGCGCGCTGCGCCGCATTGAGCAGCTCTTTGCCAACGCCGGATTCAGCATTGCCGAAGGCCCCGAGATCGAGGACGCCTATCACAATTTCGAGGCGCTCAACATCCCCGAGCACCATCCCGCGCGGGCGATGCATGACACCTTCTATTTCGACAGCGGGCTGCTGCTGCGCACCCATACCTCGCCGGTGCAGATTCGCGTCATGGAGGAGCAGTCGCCACCCTTGCGCATCATTGCGCCCGGGCGGGTGTATCGCTGCGACTCCGACCTGACCCACACCCCCATGTTCCATCAGGTCGAGGGTCTGGTGGTCGATGAGGCGGTGAGCTTCGCCGATCTCAAGGGCGTGCTCTACGACTTTCTCACCAACTTCTTCGAGCGCGACCTCGAGCTGCGCTTTCGCCCCTCCTATTTCCCCTTTACCGAGCCCTCGGCGGAGGTGGATATCCAGTGTGTCATGTGCGGCGGCGATGGCTGTCGGGTCTGCAAGCAGACCGGCTGGCTGGAGGTGCTCGGCTGCGGCATGGTCTATCCCGAGGTGTTCCGTCACGTCGGCATCGACCCCGAGCGCCATCTCGGCTACGCCTTCGGCATGGGCGTCGAGCGCCTGGCCATGCTGCGCTACGGCATTGACGATATTCGGCTCTATTTCGACAACGATCTGCGTTTTCTGCGCCAATTTGCCTGAGGCGGCGGAACGCGAACGGGCGCGTCCTTCGACGTCGCGCCGGTCACCATCATCAAGTACCCCTGCCCGGCTGGCTGGGGTCTGATCACACAGGATAGCGGGACATGCGATTCAGCGAGGCATGGCTGCGGGAATGGGTGAACCCGCCGGTCGAGACCCAGACACTAGCCGATCAGCTCAGCATGGCGGGGCTGGAGGTTGACGCCATCGAGGCCGCCGCGCCCGCCTTCAGTGGCGTGGTGATTGGCCTGGTGGAGCGCGTCGAGCCCCACCCCGATGCGGCCAAGCTGCGGCTGTGCACTGTCAATGTCGGCGCCGAGGCGGCGTTACAGATCATTTGTGGCGCGGCCAATGTCGCCGAAGGGATGCGCGTGCCGGTGGCCACCATCGGCGCCCTCTTGCCGGGGGACTTCAAGATCAAGAAGGCCAAGCTGCGTGGCGTGCAGTCCTTCGGCATGATCTGCTCGGCGAGCGAGCTGGGTCTGGCCGACAGCTCCGAGGGCATCCTGGGGCTGCCGGCGGAGGCGCCCATTGGCGAGGATTTTCGCGCCTGGCTTGGGCTTGATGATCAGTGTATCGAGGTCGATCTGACCCCGGACCGGGGCGACTGCCTGAGCATTGCGGGGCTGGCGCGCGAGGTGGCGGTCATCAATCGCGCGCCGCTCTCGGTTCCGTCAATCGAATCCATCCCCGCTGTTCATGATGAGTGCGTCGCGGTGCGCCTGCTCGCGCCCGAGGACTGTCCGCGCTATGCCTGCCGGGTGCTGCGCGGCATCAATCCCGCCGCTGTCACGCCCCTCTGGATGCAGGAGCGGCTGCGTCGCTCAGGCATCCGCTCGCTCGGGCCCGTGGTGGATATTACCAACTATGTGATGCTCGAACTCGGCCAGCCCATGCACGCCTTCGATCTCGCGCGCATCCAGGGCGGGATCGAGGTGCGCCGCGCACGCGCCGGCGAGAGCCTGGAGCTTTTGAACGGCAATCGGCTTGAGCTGCGCGAGGACAGCCTGCTCATCGCCGATGCCGAGCGCGCGCTCGCCCTGGCCGGCATCATGGGCGGCGAAGAGTCCGGGGTGGGCGAGGGCACGCGCGACATCCTGCTCGAAAGCGCCTTCTTCGCTCCCGAGGCCATCAGCGGCAAGGCGCGCGGCTATGGTCTGCATACCGA
>JAFGTZ010000482.1 GCA_016938795.1 Chromatiaceae bacterium
AAGCCCGATGCCGAGACCGCGCAGGGCTATCTGGCCTCGGGCGAGTATCTCTGGAACGGCGGCATCTTCGTGCTGCGCGCCTCGCTGTGGCTCGCGCTCATCGAGCGCTTCCGGCCCGAGATTGCCCGCGCCTCCCTGGCGGCCTTTGCTGCGGCCAGCGAGGATGGCGATTTTCTGCGGCTCGATGCGGCGCAGTTTGCGGCCTGCCCGAGCGATTCCATCGACTATGCGGTCATGGAACAGCTGGCGGGCGAGGGCGCTGCCGAGGATCTGCCCCCCGCCGTGGTGCTGCCGCTCGATGCCGGCTGGTCGGACGTGGGCGCCTGGTCGGCGCTCTGGGAGGTGCGCGAGCGCGATGCGCTGGGTAATGTGCTCGATGGCGATGCCTTCGTGCACAATGCCCGCGATAACCTGCTCATCGCCCGGCATCGCATGCTGGCCGCCATTGGGGTCCATGATCTCATCGTGGTCGAGACCCCGGATGCGGTGCTGGTGGCCGCCAAGGAACATGCCCAGGATGTGAAGGCGGTGACCCAGTTTTTGCAGCATCAGCAGCGCGAGGAGCATCGTCACCACCAGCGCGTGCATCGCCCCTGGGGCGCCTACGAGGCCATCGGCCAGGGGCCGCGCTATCAGGTGAAGCGGCTCACCGTGAAACCGGGCGAATCGCTCTCGCTCCAGATGCATCATCATCGCGCCGAGCACTGGATCGTGGTCTCGGGCACCGCGCGCGTGAGTTGCGACGAGCGCTCCTTCCTGCTCACCGAAAACCAATCGACCTACATCCCGGTCGGCGCCCGTCATCGCCTGGAAAATCCCGGCACCATCCCGCTCGAAATCATCGAGGTGCAGTCGGGGAGCTATCTGGGCGAGGATGACATCGTGCGCTTCGAGGATCGCTATAACCGCGATGCCGCGTCGCGAGACTGAAATGCCGGCTGCCTCGGGCCATCTGTGGGAGTTAAGTTTGACGCTGTGCTGCCGCTAAGGTTATTAGCGTGACCGCTTGTGGTAATTTCTGCCCGAGCGAGGGTGGCGCCTTATCGTGCTGATTCGTGCGAGTACCAGCGCCGGGCTTCGGGGCGGTTCCTTCAGGAGACTTCAGATGTCGGTCTCGGCCATTCACTCATCCCACTCGCTCGGCGTGTTTCGCGCCAGCACTCAGGTGCCCGCTTCCATTGGAAAAGCGCCAGCGGCGCAATCCGGTGATCTTGCCCGTGAGATTGACCAGCTGAAGGAAGCGAATCTTGACTA
>JAFGTZ010000483.1 GCA_016938795.1 Chromatiaceae bacterium
GCCCAGGCGCGCAATGCCTCGATCTGGGCGTCCATGACCACCGCGAGCGGCTGGGTGCCGGCAAGCTCGGCGAGCAGGTGCCGGGTGTCGAGCTGGCGCTTGCCATCCTCGCCGGCGTAGAGGGCGCTCACCACCGCCTGCTCGATACCGGCGCCGGTGAAGCCTTCGCTCGCCTCGGCCAGCGCTTCGAGGTCGAAGCGCGCGGGGTCGAGTCCGCGCCGGGCGAGATGAATGCGGAAGATGTCGCGGCGCACCTCGGCATCGGGCAGATCGACAAAGAACAGCTCGTCGATACGCCCCTTGCGGATAAGCTCGGGTGGCAGGCGCGAGATGTCGTTTGCGGTGGCCACCAGAAAGACCCGCGCGCTGCGCTCGGCCATCCAGGTGAGCAGGGTGGCGAGAATGCGCCGCCCCACGCCCTCGTCCTCCGAGCCGCTGGCGATGCCCTTTTCAATCTCGTCGATCCAGAGCACACAGGGCGCCATGACCTCGGCGGTCTGGAGCGCGTGGCGGATATTCTTCTCGCTCTCGCCGATATATTTGTTGTAGATGGCGCCCAGATCGAGCCGCAGCAGGGGCACCCCGAAGCGTCCCGCCACCGCCTTGGCGGCCAGACTCTTGCCGCCGCCCTGCACGCCGAGCAGCAGGATGCCGCGCGGGCGATCACGCGCGGGCTGGTCGGGATCGAGAAAGGGCGCGCGGCGCCGGTCGACCCAGGCCTTGAGATTGGAGAGACCGCCCAAATCGGCGAAGGAGCGGGTATCGTACTCGAAACTGATGATGCCCTCGGTGCTCAGCAGCTCGTACTTGGCGCGTTTGAGCGTTTCCACATCCTCGACCGTAATGGCCCCGTCATCGCGGATGGCGTTGCGAATCAGGCGCCGCGCATCCGATTCGGTCATGCCGAGCAGATTGTTGGCAAGCTGATCGACGGCCTCGCGATTGGCGCGAAACTGATGCCGGGGGTCGCTCTCCTGCCAGGCGCGCGCCTCCTCGCGGACGAGATTGAGCAGCCGGTTGCGATCGGGCAGGCGCAGGCGAAAGCGCGCCGCCAGATGGCGCAGCTCGGGCGGGATGTCGAGCGCGTGGCTCACAAAGATCAGGGTGCGCGCCAGCTCGCCATAGTCCTGGGCAATCTCCTTGATCAGGCGCACATGCAGCGGATCGTCGAGATAGGGATGAAAATCGAGCAGCAGATAGTAGCCGCGCTGGGATGTGGCGCGAATGTGGCGCAGGATCTGGGTGGGCAGCGCAAGCATGGTCTGAGGCTCGGCATCGAACTCCAGACGTTGCAGACCGTCGGTCGCGGTCCAGCGGAAGGCCGTCTCGCCCAGCCGGATGGCCAGTCCCGAGAAAAGCTCGATGATGCGCCGCTCCTCGACCGATTCGATGATGACCAGCGGGGTGTCCGAGCGCAGCAGGATTTCCAGGTCGTGCAGATCCGGCATCATGGGGCCCCTCAGGTGTGGTTTGAGCAAGTTGCAAAGACGCCTCGGATCGTGATGACATCAGAGCTTGATTCGCCATCCATTGCCTGGGCGTCGCCAGCGTCATCATAACCGTCGTGGCGTTCGATCCGCACGGTTGCCGTAGAGCCGCTGTCTGTTCCGGGCCAGCGCGGGCCGCCATGAACCCTTAGAGAAAGCCAATGAGCACGAAAGAGCATCTCATCATTTTCGATACCACCTTGCGCGACGGCGAGCAGAGCCCCGGCGCCTCCATGACCCGCGACGAGAAGGTGCGCATCGCCAAGGCGCTGGAGAAGCTGCGCGTCGATGTCATCGAGGCGGGCTTTCCCATGGCCAGCCCCGGCGACTTCGAGGCCGTCAAGGCGGTGGCCGAGGCCGTGAAGGACAGCCGGGTGTGCGGGCTTGCGCGTGCGCTCGATGCCGACATCGACCGCGCCGGCGAGGCGCTCAAGGGGGCCAATGCCGGGCGCATTCACACCTTCATCGCCACCTCGCCCATTCACATGGAGAAGAAGCTGCGCATGACACCCGATCAGGTGGTGGCGCAGGCGGTGCATGCGGTGAAGCGCGCGCGCCAGTACACCGACGACGTGGAGTTCTCGCCCGAGGACGCCGGGCGCTCCGAAATCGACTTTCTCTGTCGGGTTCTGGAGGCGGTGATCGCCGCCGGGGCGCGCACGGTGAATATCCCCGACACCGTGGGCTACAACATCCCCGATCAGTTCGGCAACCTCATCGGCCAGTTGCGCGAGCGCCTGCCCAATGCCGATCAGGCGGTTTTCTCGGTGCACTGTCATAACGATCTGGGTCTGGCGGTGGCTAATTCGCTTGCCGCCGTGCGCCAGGGGGCGCGTCAGGTCGAGTGCACCATCAATGGGCTGGGCGAGCGCGCCGGCAACGCAGCGCTCGAAGAGGTTGTGATGGCGGTGCGCACCCGTCAGGATCTGTTCGAGTGCGACAGCCGACTCGACACCACCCAGATCATGAACTGCTCGCGCCTGGTCTCGGGCATCACCGGCTTTGCGGTGCAGCCCAACAAGGCCGTGGTGGGCGCCAACGCCTTTGCCCACGAGTCGGGCATCCACCAGGATGGCGTGCTCAAGCATCGCGAGACCTACGAGATCATGCGCGCCCAGGATGTCGGCTGGAGCCAGAACCGCATGGTGCTCGGCAAGCACTCGGGCCGCAACGCCTTCCGGGCGCGCTTGCAGGATCTGGGCGTGGTGCTCGCCTCCGAGGAGGAACTCAACGCGGCCTTCGCGCGCTTTAAGGATTTGGCCGACCGCAAGCACGAGATTTTCGACGAGGATCTGCAGGCGCTGGTCACCGATGCCACGCTCGATGCGGCCAACGAGCGCGTCAAGCTGGTGTCGCTGCGGGTGTGCTCCGAAACCGGCGAGAGGCCCCAGGCCGATGTGGTGCTGGCCGTCGATGGCGTCGAGCGTACGGGTCGCGCCTCGGGCGGCGGTCCGGTGGATGCCACCTTCCGCGCCATCGAGTCCATCGTCGAGAGCGCCTCGGTGCTTAAGCTCTACTCGGTCAACGCCATCACCAGCGGCACCGATGCCCAGGGCGAGGTGACGGTCCGACTGGAGAAGGGCGGGCGCATTGTGAACGGCCAGGGCGCCGATACCGATATCGTCATCGCCTCGGCCAAGGCCTACATCAACGCCTGCAACAAGATCCTGCAACCGGCCGAGCGCGCCCATCCGCAGACGGGCGATGTGTGAGCGCCAGGCGCATGGATGAGCGCCAGCGGCTCCAGTATCTGCGCGCCATGGGCCTGACCCAGTGGGAGCGGCGGCTGCGTGCGCCCATCCCCGAGCCGGCCCCGACCGATGCCGCTGGATCAAGGCCGGCGGCGCCTCGGTTGCGTGTGGTGGCAGATCTGTCCGAGGCTGAGACCTCGGGCCGCGAGGTGCTGCCGGATCGGCCGCTGGAGCCCTTGGGCTGGGCTGAGCTTGAGGCCGCCGTGGGCGCTTGTCGCAACTGCCCCTTGTGCGAGACGCGCACCCGAACGGTGTTCGGGGCGGGCAATCGCGCGGCCGATCTGATGCTGGTGGGCGAGGCGCCAGGCGCCGACGAGGATCGCCAGGGCGAGCCCTTCGTGGGCCGCGCGGGCCAGTTGCTCACGCGCATGCTGGAGGCCATTGGACTCAGCCGCGAACAGGTGTTCATCGCGAACCTGCTGAAATGCCGACCGCCGGGCAACCGCGATCCGCGCCCCGAGGAGATCGGCGCCTGCAACCCTTATCTTCAACGCCAGATCGAACTGGTTGCGCCTCGGGTCATTCTGACGCTGGGGCGCATCTCGGCCCATCATCTGCTGGCCACCGATACCCCCGTGGGCCGTCTGCGCGGACGCTGGTTCAGCCTCGGCGAGCATCAAACAGCCCTTCGGGTCACCTATCATCCGGCCTATCTGCTGCGCTCGCCGGAACAGAAGGCGCGCGCCTGGGAGGATCTGCAAGAGGTGGCCCGACGCCTCGGATGAGGGAAGAGCGCCAAGGTTTCAGGCCATCCTCCCGCACGCAAAGATCAACCTGGCTGGATGGCCGTGTGGCTTTACCCTCACCTCGGGCTGAGATCGATTGAAAGGATTTATCAATAAATCCGATAACACTGATCGTTAAATATAATTTTATATTTAATTAATTGCTAATATAATCATTTTCGTCGCCATCGTAATGACGACGATGCTTGCTGAAACCAGACATCACAACGCTTCTCGGAGATTCCGCATGAAAAAGCTTGCTACCGCTGCCGCCATCGCCGCCCTGCTGGGCGCTTCCGCCACCGCGTCCGCCTGGTGGGGTCCGGGCTGGGGCGGTCCGGGTTATGGCAATGGCTTCGGCGACGTTATGGATGACATGTTCGGCGACGGCTATGGCGACTTCAACATGAGCATGAATGGCGGCGGTCGCGGCTATGGCCGTGGTTATGGTCGCGGCAATGGCTACGGCTACGGCTATAACAACCCCTACTACTATGGCGGCCAGCCCTACGGCTATGGCGCGCCTTACTACGGCGGCGGCTATCCCTACGCCTACCCCTACGGTGCGCCCATGGCGCCGGTTGCTCCGGTTGCGCCTGCCCAGCAGCCTGCGGCCCCCAAGTAAGTTTGACTTTAGACAGGGCCTCGCCCCTGGGCGGGGCCTCGAGACGCAAAAAACCCGGCCTTGGCCGGGTTTTTTGCGTCTGGGTGCGATGTCTGATGTATCTCAGAGAATCAGCGAGAGGCTGGCGTTGGCCAGTGCCAGACCAATGGCGGTGGCCACCAGCACGTCGCTTGGGTAGTGCAGACCGAGCACCACCCGTGAGCTGGCCACCAGCAGGGTGAAGGGAACCAGCACCCAGGCGAGCGGCGGGAAGTAATGAATGGCCACGGTGGTGAAGGCCACCGCGTGCAGGGTGTGCCCCGAGGGAAAACTGTAGCGGTCGAGCGGCGGCACCAGCGCCACGATGTCGTTGGCAAAGGTGCAGGGGCGCTCGCGTCGGGTGACGCCCTTGAGTGATTTGTAGAGCGCCAGGGCGACAGCGCCGGTGATGAGCATGTGCAGAGCGGCTTGAAAACCGTGCAGCCCCTGAGTCAGGGCCAGGATGGCCATGAGGCTGTACCAGAAGACGCCGTCGCCAAGCCGGCTGACGAGGGCGAAGAAATGACGGATCCACTGGCGACGGCTGACGCTGAAGGTGCGACAGACCGTGCTTTCCAGCTCATTTAGATGTTGCAGCCATACTTGCATGGCAACCTCCGTCGCAACGCTGGCGTTGAATGATGGCGAATAAACGTTCCTCGACCGCCCTTAGGACACGATCCCAGCTCATGTCATCGGCGCTCAGGCGCGCGGCCTGCCCCATGGCGCGCAGGCGTTCGGGGTCTTGCGCCGCCGCTCGGGCAGCCTCGATAAAGGCCCCTCGATCACCGAGGGGCACGGTCACACCATTGTGCCAGGCGCGAATGAAGGCCTTGGGTGCGGCATAGTTGAAGGCGATGACCGGCAGCGCGCTGGCCATGGCCTCGGTGACCACATTGCCGAAGGTCTCGGTCTGGCTCGGAAAGAGAAAGAGGTCGCCGCTGGCATAATAGCGCGAGAGTTCCTCGCCAACCTTGGCGCCAGCACAGATGAATTCGGGGTGTGCCTGCTGGATGTGTGCCCGCTCGGGTCCATCGCCCACGAGAATGAAGCGGGCGCTGGGGTGTTCGGCGCGAATCGCCTCGAAGGCCTCGCAGGCAAGATCGAGACTCTTCTCGGCAGCAATGCGCCCGACGTAGAGCATCGCCAGGTCATCATCTCCACAGCCCCAGGCGCGGCGCAGCTCGGGATCGCGCCAGCGTGGCGAGAAGCGCGTCACATCGACCCCACGGCCAAACACATGCACATTCTCGAAGCCCTCAGCAATGAGTTCATCGCGCAGATCCCCGGTGGGTACCAGTGTGGTATCCGAGCGATTATGAAAGTGTCGCAGCGTCTCGACAATGGGGCGGGTGAGAAGACCCAGTCCATAATGACGGCTGTACTGATGAAACTGGGTATGAAATCCGGTCACGGTGGCGATGCCCAGGGCGCGGGCCGCCGCGAGCGCAGCATGACCGAGTGGTCCCTCGGTGGCGATGTAGACCAGGCGCGGACGGGTGCGGTTCCACAGCCGGCGCAAGCGCCAGTAGACGGGCAGACCGAAGCGCAGGCCGCGATAGCCGGGAATTGGCAGGCCGGGCACCAGATGCTGCCGGACGCCATCGGGAGCGCTCGGAGCGGCGCTTGCTTGGGGTTCGCTGTCCTGGCGTGGTCGAATGAGCTCGATGCGATGGCCGCGCGCCGCGAGCCCCTCGACGAGATGGCGCATGGTGTTGGCGACGCCATTGATCTCGGGTGGATAGGTCTCGGTGACGACGGCGAGGTGCAGGGCGATGTCGGCTGTGCGGTTCATGCTGGTTTCAGGCGGCTTCGGCGAGAGGGGTGGTGCTCGGGCGCTCGGCTCGCGCGGGTTCGACAGGCAGACCGAGCGCCTCAAGGATGGCGGCGCGGCTGTGCTCGGCAAGCGCCCGGCGGCTCAGGCCCGCGCTCGGGCGCAGAGGTGGTGCGCAATGAATCTCGGCGACCAGATCGGGGTGGCTTGCGATGCGCAGCAGACTCTGGAGCAGGCTGTCGTTATCGATATAGGCCGCGCGCGTCTCGACCTGGGGCTGGTTGCCGTGACGGTAGCGGATGGCCAGGGGTTGCAGCAACAGCGGCGCATTCTGGACTGCCGCGAAGAGGCGCGCGTGAAAATGCCCAACAGTCTGACCGTTGGTGGTTGTGCCCTCGGGGAAGACCACCACGCCGCGTCCGCTGGCCAGCGCGGCGCCAATGCTTGCGGTGGCGCGCGCGCTTTGATGGGCGCCGCGTTCAATAAAAAGGGTGCCCGCCAGCCGCGCAAACCAGCCAATCAGCGGCCAGCGGCGCACCTCGGCCTTGGAGAGGAAGACCACGTCGGCCTGGGCGCCGAGCAGCGGAATATCGAGCCAGGAGATGTGATTGGCAACCAGGAGGGCGCCGGGCGCGGGTTGACCATGGAGCACAACGCGCACGCCGAGCGCGCGACAGAGCCGTGCATGCCACCAGCGCGTCAGCCGCGCCAAGGGGGGGCGCACACCCAGCCAGAGGAGCAGCTGGAGCATCAGCCCCATGGCAGCGCCGGTCAGCAAATGTTCGGTGAGGCGCACCAAGCGCCAGAGCAGTCTCGGCACCTCAGCCTCCCCGGGGGTTTAAGGTTGCGCGGCGCGCTCAAGAAAATGGCGCGAATAGGCCGGGTTGAGTTCCTCGACCCGAAGCAGCATGAGCACATCGGCTACGCCGAAATCGGCATCCCGGAACGGTTCGCCGCAGACCTTGGCGCCGAGGCGCACATAGGCGCGCAGCAGCGACGGCAAGGGCGCGTCGAGAACCTCGTCTGACATGGGGTCGATCCGCAGCGGTACGCGCGGGCGCACATGCAGATGCGTCGGCGCCATGGATTGGCGGCGCAGGCGATTCATGATGGCGGCGGCCTGAAGATCCTGCTCGCCAAGCGGAAAGCTGGCGCAGCCGAATACATGGCTGAAGCCGTGCAGGTGGATGAAGCCGGCCAGCCCGGACCAGAGCACGGCGATGGCCGGACCCTGGCGATAGTCGGGCGCGATGCAGGTGCGCCCGATTTCGAGCCGCCGCCCCGCGATCTGCAAAATGGGGTCGAGTTCGAACTCGCTCGCGGAATAAAAGCCGCGTCCAGCAGCGGCCTGCTCATCGGTGATCAGGCGTGTGCAGCCGACCACAGAGCCGCTGCGCGCATCGCGCACCACCAGGTGCTGACAGTCGCCATCGTACTCATCCGCATCCAGGCCGCAGTCCTTGCTCTTGATCTTGGCTCCCAGCTCCTCGGCGAAGACCCGATAGCGCAGGGCCTGGGCCTCGCGGATATCCTGCGCGCTCACCGCCAGCTCGGCGAAGAGGCGTTCGGCGCGCCTGACAGGGGGGGCGGACGCAACCGCGACCATGTATGAACCTCTGAGATTTCAAATCACCAGAGGGTCATCTTAGGCGGCAAGTGTTGCGGTCTGGTGTGAGGGAGATGACCGCCGTGTGAAGTCGCCTCCAGTCACCGCGCCATGCTGGTGCTCAGGCGCGCAGCGAGATAATGGGCCAGCCGCGCTCGGCGGCCACCGCGCGCAGGCGCGCGTCGGGATCGACGGCCACGGCGCGCTCGACCCGCTCCAGCAGCGGCAGATCGTTGTGCGAGTCGCTGTAGAAGGCGCTGCCGGCCAGATCGGCCTCATGCTCGCTCAGCCAGTGTTCGAGTCGCGCGACCTTGCCCTCGCGAAAGGACGGAATGCCGGCATGTTCTCCGGTGAAGCGCCCCTCGTGTTCGGCGGGCAGGGTGGCGATGAGGTGCTCGATGCCGAAGCGCTCGGCGATCGGCGCGGTCACGAAGGCGTTGGTGGCCGTGATAATGAGCAGGGTATCGCCCGCCGCGCGGTGGCGCTCGATGAGCGCGCGCGCCGCCGGCAGCATGATGGGTTCGATGCGCTCGCGCATGAAATCCTCGCGCAGACGCTCCATGAGCGAGCGTGGATGATCGCGCAGCGGGCGTAGCGAGAAACGCATGAAGGCGGCGATGTCGAGCGTGCCGTCCTGATAGTCGCGATAGAAGCGCTCATTCTCGCGTGCGTGGTGCTCGCTATCAACCAGTCCGCACTCGGCGAGATAGCGCCCCCAGAGATAATCCGAGTCGCCGTTGAGCAGGGTGTTGTCGAGGTCGAAAATCGCGAGTGCCATGCGGGTTGGGAAAATTGCGCTAAGGTCAAGGTGGAGGAATCAGTCTGTCCGATTCGCGCGGCGGGCGCAAGTTTGCCCGGCGCCGCGCGCAAAGCCCTTGATCGGCAAATGCTTAAAATTTGCCTTGCTTGCCGCTGTCAGGCGGCTATGAAAAAATGAAGGCGAGGGGACCAGCGGAATTCCAACGACGTGATCGATCACGATGGCTTCAGACCCAATGTCGGCATCATTCTGAGCAATGCGGATCGTCGGCTCTTTTGGGGGCGGCGTATTGGCCAGAATGCCTGGCAATTTCCACAAGGCGGCATCCGTTCCGACGAGACGCCCGAGCAGGCCATGTATCGCGAGCTTGAGGAGGAGGTCGGGCTCGGCGAGCGCCAGGTCACCATCCTGGGGGCCACGCGCGGCTGGCTGCGCTATCGCTTGCCCAAGCGCTACATTCGCCGCCACTGCGGCCCCACCTGTATCGGCCAGAAACAGATCTGGTTCATGCTGCGTGCGGACTGCGGCGAGGAGGCCTTTCGCTTCGACTGCACCGATAAGCCCGAGTTCGACGCCTGGCGCTGGGTGCGCTACTGGCAGCCGCTCGACGAGGTGGTGTATTTCAAGCGTCAGGTTTACCTGCGCGCCCTTGAGGAGCTGGCGCCAACGCTCTATCCCGAGGGTGCGCCCCGACGCGAGGGAGACCCGCCCGCGCCGGCGCCCGTTCTCTTGCGCCAGCGTCGCCGATGAGGCGACTTCCAACCCATCCCGCCCGCCGCCGCGCGCGCTTCATGGCGCGCGCGGTCTGCACATCGCCCGGTTCGATCTCCCATGCTTGAAGCGCTCCGCCGTATCGTTCAGGAAGTCAACAACGCCCGCGATCTGGAACAGGCGCTCAATATCATCGTGCGGCGCGTCAAGCAGGCGGTGAGCGCTGATGTCTGCTCGGTCTATCTCAACGACTTCGAGAACCATCGCCACATCCTGCAGGCCACCGACGGGCTGCGCCCCGAGGCGGTCGGGCGGGTGCGTCTCGAACTCGGGCGTGGTCTTATCGGGCTGGTGAGCGAGCGCGCCGAGCCCATCAATCTCGATGATGCCATGAGCCATCCGCGCTATTTGTGCGTCATTGACACGGGCGAATCGCAGTATCACGGCTTTCTCGGCGCGCCCATCATTCAGAATCGCAAGGTGCTCGGTGTGCTGGTGCTGCGCCAGCGCGAGCGACGTCACTTCGGCGACGACGAGGTGACCTTCGTGGTCACCCTCGCCTCGCAGCTCGCCGGGGCCATCACCTACGCGCGCACCAGCGGAGAGCTGGCGCGCCTTCAGCACGACGGCATCCCGCAGCGCTTTCTTCCGGGGCTCGCCGCCTCGTCGGGCATCGGTATCGGGCAGGCGGTGGTGATCTATCCGCCGGCGGATCTGGACGCCGTGCCGGATCGGGTGCCCGAGCACATCGACGCGGAGCTTGACGACTTCGAGACCGCTGTCTCTCAGGTTCGCGCGGATCTGGAGCGTTTCATGCAACGCACCAGCTCGCACCTCAACGCCGAGGATGTCGCTCTCTTCGATGCCTGGCGTCTGATGCTCGAAAGTGACACCCTCGTCGATGGCACCCTTGCGCGCATTCGCGCCGGCAACTGGGCGCCGGGCGCGTTGCGCGAGACCGTCGCCGAACATGCGCGCGTCTTCGACGCCATGGATGACGCCTATCTGCGTGAGCGCGCCACGGATGTGCGCGATCTCGGGCGCAGTATCCTCATGCATCTGGAAAAACGCACGGCGGCGCCCGTGCAGTATGCGCAACGCACCATTCTGGTCGGCGAGTCGATCAGCGCACTGCAGATTGCCGAGGTGCCGCGCGAGAAGCTGGTGGGGCTGGTCTGTACCGGCGGATCGGGCTCCTCGCATGTGGCCATTCTGGCGCGCGGCATGGGGGTGCCGGCGGCCATGGGGGTGTCGGATCTGCCAGTCGGGCGCGTTGAGGGACGCGAGATGGTGGTCGATGGCTATCGCGGTCGCGTCTATGTCTCGCCAGGCCCGGCGGTGCGCTCCGAGTATCAGCGTCTCGCCGACGACGACGCAGCGCTCACCAACGAACTCCAGTCGTTGCGCCACCTGCCGGCGGAAACCACCGACGGCGCCCTGGTGCCGCTCTATCTCAACACCGGGCTGGTGTCCGAGAGCCGCCCGCTCGGCATCGAGGAATCCGCCGGGGTCGGACTCTATCGTACCGAGCTGCCCTTCATCGTGCGCGACAGCTTTCCCGCCGAGGCGGCGCAGATGGCCAATTACCGCCATGTTCTCGAACTCTTCGCGCCGCGTCCGGTCACCATCCGCACGCTCGATATCGGCGGCGACAAGCCGCTGCCCTATTTCCCCATGCACGAGGCCAATCCCTTCCTCGGCTGGCGCGGGGTGCGCATCACGCTCGATCATCCCGAGATCTTTCTCACCCAGGTGCGCGCCATCCTGCGCGCCTCCATCGGGCTGAACAATCTGCGTCTGCTGCTGCCCATGGTGAGTACCGTGAGCGAGGTGGAGGACGCGCGCCAGCTCATCCACCGCGCGCACGCGGAGCTGCTGGAGGAGGGCTATCAGATCCAGTTGCCGCCCATCGGGGTCATGATCGAGGTGCCGGCGGCGGTCTACCAGATCGAGGCCCTGGCGCGGCGCGTCGATTTTCTCTCGGTCGGCACCAACGACCTTACCCAGTATCTGCTCGCGGTCGATCGCAACAACGCCCATGTCGCCAAGCTCTACGACGAGCTGCACCCGGCGGTGTTGCGCGCCCTGGTGCAGATCGTCGAGGGAGCGCGCGCCCAGGATCGCGAGGTGAGCGTCTGTGGCGAGATGGCCGGCGATCCGCTCGCGACCTTTCTGCTCATCGGCCTGGGCGTGCACAGCCTGAGCATGGGGGCGGGCAGTCTGCTGCGCGTGAAGCGTGTCATCCGCAGCATCTCGCGCGCCCGTGCCCGCGAGGTGCTCAAGGCCGCGCTCGGCTGCGAGGATGCCGCCGCCGTGCGCCGCCTGCTCATGGAGGCGCTCGACGGCATCGGACTCGGCGCCCTGGTGCGACCGGGAAAATAAACCCGAACGACCTGCACGAGAGACTTTTTTCCCTTGTCCACTGCGGGGAGCCGTCGGGTACGCGGTGCGTACGCCTATCCAGGCGCGAAGTGCCTGCCCGTGGAAGCGGCTTCCAGCCGCGAGCTGGCAGCGATGCGCTTGCAGACGGGCGTGTCACTGCGCGTGCCGGCAGGCGTTGATGCC